>JAEWWD010000057.1 GCA_023396535.1 Bacillota bacterium | reverse complement strand
TACTCGAACAAATTTCCCCGGAAGGGTTGCTCGCGGGCGCGTCCCCGAACGCATGCCTGCGCGACGTGTATGGTTTTGCGGAAAAATACCACCGCGATATGACGACGCTGCTCTATCGCATCACCCGAATAAACGCCACATTGGAGAAAGAGCCTGCGCTCAACAGCTTGATTGCGCAGCTCAAACAGGAACTTGTGTATATTCAGGACCAGACTAAAAGTAAGGATGGTGTGATGCCGAGTTGTTGCTAATAGTCACGGGCAAAGCGCTTCGGCTTTGCCCGTGAGTTTCTTATGGTTAAAATGGCGCTCATGGCGCCATTTTTTCTGCCGATTTGACGCGCATGTCGTCAAATCGGATTGAAGCCTAAGGCTGCGGCCCCGACCACCGTGCAGTTGTGTGATTTTGCGCAGTACATGCCGCCGAAGCCGGAATAAAAGCTTCGGGACACCCCCTGCGGGATGATTGCTTCCCTATCGTAGGACAATAGCAGAATACGCCGTTAAAAAGCGGCCATAGCATCTACCGTATACGCCGCCGATTCTATTGTGAATCGGCGGTTTTTTTTGCGCCTTTGAGAATCATTCTCAATCCCCCGCCTTTCTTGCGGTGGCATGGGGAATGTGTTACGCTGAAAACGAACAAACGTTCTAATGCTGTCTATTCAGGAGGTTCGGGAATGGAATTTGAAAGCGGGCTGTGGGAACTGGGGAACTATGCCGCGCGGGAGCCGCTCAGCGCGCGGGAGCAGGCGTTTTTGGACGACCACGACGGGGACAGGGATCTGGAGAGGGCCAGATGGATGCTGCTGAAGTTATCTAAACAACATCGGATATCGATTGACGCGGTGCGCAACGCGCTGCTGCGCGCGCATATCCGGCAGGAAGCGAGGCGTATCGCCGGGGACGCAGAGCGGTTAGGGGAACTTATTGCCTATGTGACGCGCAGCGAGTTTGAGCCGGACGAAACAGATTACCTGGGCATGAGCTCCTCGGAATTTTACGCGCTTGAGCGGCGGCTCCGGGAGGCCGCGCGGGAGCGCCGCGGATGAAAATAAGAACAAACTATAAAGTTTCCAAAACAAAGCTGAAAACCATTGATGGGGGAAGAAATAAATGACAAAATATGCATACGGAGACCAAAATACGCAAGATGGCAAAAAGCCCCTGTATATTCCCGATGAAAACGGCAATGTCACGGTGAACGCCTCCGCCGCGCAGGCCGGGCAGCGGTATGCGTTGGAAGGCTATACCCCGCCCGCGGGAGTCGCCGGAAAAGAAGCTGTCAAAGAAATGCAGCGGATGCTGGGTGGACTGACGGTGGACGGCGTCTGGGGTCCCAAAACGCAGAAACAGTACGATAAATTTGTCATATCCACCCTCCGGGATAAGGAAGCGCCGACTACAAGCAACGATACGAATTTGCTGGGCTATGTGGAAGATTTGTATCAGTTAAGCATGGGCGTTGGAAAAAGCGACCGTGGCAACTATGTCATGCGGGGATACGACCCGCCCGCAGGCATCCGCAGCGCGGAGGATGTGCGCGCGTTTCAGGAAAGCAACGGGCTGGATGTGGATGGCGTTTGGGAGTCGGAGGCGAGCGCCGCCTGTGGCGGATAAAGCGAGCCGAAAGACCAGTCAAGAAAGCCATGCAAGGAAGCGGTACACCGCGACGCGGCATGGCTATTCTAAACTGCCCGCGTACGCAAAACAGGTATGATCTGTTGCAGGCGCAGGGCGCGACGCAGCAGGCCGGGCAGTATGATCTGGACGATGTCGAACGGCTGTTAAACGACGGAATGCGCAATATTCCGGGAACAGAGCGGACGGCGGACATGCTTTCCTATTCGCGTGACGGTAAGCTTGCCAATGCGCCTGTTGTGCTGGGCCGGGCGGCAAGGGGCTACACGATTCCCGCTGGCGTATACGACGTAGCGGCCACGCAGCAACTGCTCGGCGTGAAAGCTGACGGCATGTGGGGAAAGGATACCGACCGCGCCTATAAAAATCTGATGTCCGGCGGCGGGCAGGCGCCGGATAACGGGCAGAAAATCGCCGATGCCCTGGATGGCCTGTATGCACAGGTAAACGCGTCAGGGCTGAATAAGGCGCAGAAGACGCGTGCTATCGCTTTGCTTGAGACACTTAAGCTGTACGGCGATACGGAATATATCCGCAAAACGCTGCTGGGCATCCAAATGGCGGGCGGCGCGGAAAAGTTTTTCACTACCCTTTCCGGACCTTCGGGATATGCGTTGATAGATATGCAGAAAAAGGAGCGTCAAACCCTGCAAACCCGGCTTGCACAGACAGAGCGGGCAATCGCGGATATCCCGCTGTGGAACAGATGGGTCTCCCCCACGCCGGACTATCAGGAACTGCAGCGCGAGCAAGCGGGGCTGCAGGAGCAGATCGGCGCGGTAGAGGCGCGGCTTAGCGAGATTTCACCGGATTGGGAAACCGTTTGGGATATATGGGACTGGAGCGAGGTGGACGCGTGGGAGAAGGAGCAGGAAGAGGCGGCGCAAAGGGCAGAGAACGAGGCTTATAGGAAGCAGCTTGAGTCGCTGGTGTATCCAGATGCTTTGCCTGTAGAAAACAATATTTCTATAGCGAAAGAACAACTGGAATTGATAGGATGGAAAAACATCAACGAGAGTGTTGTTGCTGGACTTAATTATGCCATTGAAGCACTGAAATTGGACACGCCCCGAAAGGTGCTATACTTCCTTGCAACAATTGCGCACGAATCATATTTTGGTGAAAGATTGACTCAGAAAGGAAGCACCTCAAAATACCGTGGAAGTGGATATATTCAAATATCCGGCGAAAAAAGATATAGAGCATTTTCCGAGTATATGAATGATCCGGATATCCTGAAGCAAGGCGCGGATTATGTTGCCGAAAGATATCCTTGGGAGTCAGCGATTTGGTACTGGGGCGTTCATAGAAAAATCACTCCTATCATAGATGATGGAGGCGATTTTTCTAAAGTTACTGAGTATGTTAAATCGTTTGATGAGCCGCCATCTTCAAGGAGAAAGCAGGATTATGAATATATAAAAAACATATTGTTTGATGACTACGACATCAATGATTAACTTACAATGGAATCCTGTATGGATATCACAGACGAAAGTGATATCCATGCGGATTTCAGAAAACTTCAGAGGAGGATGCACGCGAATATGAGAAAAGCATGTCTTTTCATTTTATTTGCCCTTTGCTCTATTATGTTTGGCTGTGAAGATGTTGACGTATCTCCCGTCCCCGTGGCTACCCCCGCTTTTACGGACGGATACCAGATCAATCTGGAGAAAAGTACCTTCCTCCTCCAGATAGCGATACGCCCGGACCCCAAAAAGGATACTGCACTGATTCTCGCGATCGACGGTGTTTTGGACGAGAGCCAATATTTTCTGCTGGCACATAAGCTGCGCATTCTGGACGCGAACACGGGGGAGGAACTGCAAAGCTTTCCGCTTTCCTATTGTGACGAGCCGTTGACCATCACAACGCTATCCATGGTTAATGCGCTCTCCGGCGAGGTAGTCGTTGAGGATTTAAATTTCGACGGGTGTACGGATTTTCGTATTATGGCAAATGCGGGAACGGCGGGTACGGAGGTTTATGTATATTGGACCTGGAATGCGGATAGTGAAAGCTTCGATGAAAGCGCCGAATTGAGGGCGCTAAAGCTATGCAACCCGAAATTCGATACCGCAGATCAAACGATTACATCCGAATACGCGGACAGCGCTTCGGACAACGAGGTACGCACATACCGGTATATCGACGGGAAGCCCCGGATGGTGAAATGGGTGAGGTATCGGACTGATTCTTATGATTTTCAGATTATGACGACAGTGGAGTTGCACGATGGTGGTCTTGTCGTGACGGAGGAGTATGTGGAGTAGATAGGGCGTGCGAATGAGAATATGAAAAAGCTGCTAATTGCGGGAAACTGCTTGTTTTTCTGTATAGCCGTTGTGCTGGGGGTGCTGCTGTATGCATGAAGTGCTGGAGGCGTTGCATTTAGGCGAGATTTCTGTGGACATAAATACAAAAGCATTTACATCTTACAAGCATGATAGTGCATGTGCATATACAGAGCGCACGTTCCAATATATCGGTGGCGAGCCTGTGCTAATTCGGCAGGAAGAGGCTGAATATGATGTGGAGCGGGACAAGGTCGTGACAACCATTCATGAACGGATCGATGGCGAACTGAGAACCGTTGAAGTGGAAGAATAGCCCGGCGATCCTTACTGCAAAAGGCTGAAAGGCTTTGTCAGTGGTATGAAGGGCCGCATCCCGCGATTCGCGGGAAGCGGCCTTATCTATGTTATCCCCCGCAAACGCGCGCGGCGCGTTTGCATCAGTGGGATCCAACGGCCTCCCGGCCGTTGCGGGGGTACAAGTGAGATCTGTGTAAATTCCCTTTATAGCTCCACCACGACGTTGTATTCCCGCATCCAGAGCTCTAGCTGCAGCAGGTAGGCGATCAACTGCGGCCCGCGCATGAGCTGTCCGAACCAGGGCCGGCCGAACGATACGCCCCGCGCCTCGATCAGCGACCGCACCGCGTGCATATCCAGCAGTTCCGCGATGCGGCAGCCCTTATCGCCGATCAGATTGCGCAGCATGGCGGAAACGATATCCGTATACTGCGGGTGGAATGTCTTGGGATAGGGACTTTTCTTGCGCAGGAGTATTTCCTCAGGCAGAAGCCCCATGAGCGCGCGGCGCAGCAAACCCTTTTCGCGGCCTTCGTAAAACATCATGTCGCGCGGGATGTTATAGGCGTACTGCACGAGGCGGACGTCCGCGAAGGGTACGCGCACCTCGAGGTTGGTCGCCATGCTCATGCGATCCTTGCGAGTCAGCAGCGTATGCATGAACCACTTGATATTCAGGTAGAACATGCGCCGGAACGCGCGCTCCTGCTCCGTATCGTTATCGCCGTAGGGCACCTTGCGCAGCGTCGCGTCGTACTGCGCCTGTACGTATTCGGGCAGGCAGATCTTCCTCACCCCGCGCGAGAGCAGCGCCTCCCTCTCCTGCACCGCGCCGGACCATGGGAAGGTCCCCTCGTAGGCAAGATCGGGGCGTACGTACCACGGGTATCCGCCGAATACTTCGTCCGCGCACTCGCCGGAGAGCGCGACGGTGGCGTGCTTGCGCACTTCCCGGCAGAACAGCAGCAGGGAGGAATCGATATCCGCCATGCCCGGCATGTCGCCCGCGATTACGGAATCATACAGCGCGTCCGCGAGGGATTGATTATTGAGTATGACGCTGCGGTGCTCGCTGCCGATATAGTTCGTCATGCGCCGCACCCAGTATTCGTCGGCGGCGGGCTGAAAATCGTTCGCGCGGTAGTAGCGCTCGTTGTCCTCATAATCGATGGAGAACGTCTTTAGCGTCTGCCCCTGCTTTCGGAACTCCTCTGCGGCGATTGCGGATATGGCGCTTGAATCCAGTCCCCCTGAAAGGAACGTGCATACGGGCACGTCCGCCACTAGCTGGCGCTTCACCGCGTCGGTCAGCAGGCTTCTTACACGCTCGGCGGTCTCGGGGAAGTTTTCTTTATGTTCGGCCGCTTTCAGTTTCCAGTACTCGCGGACGGTGGTCCTCTTGGGCGTGCACAGCAGCGAGTGCGCGGCGGGAAGCTGCTTGATATCCTGGAAAACGCCGCTATGCTGCGCATGCGCGGGGCCAAGGCCCATGACCTCGCTGATGCCCTGCGCGTCGATCACCCGCCGTACGCAGGGGTGCAGCAGCAGCGCCTTGATTTCAGAGGAGAACAGGAGCATTCCGCAGCGCTGCGCGTAATACAGCGGCTTTACGCCGAGCGGATCGCGGCAGAGGAACAGCGTTTCCCCCGCTTCCTCCCACACGCCGAATGCGAATATGCCGTTGAGCTTCTTCGCGCACTTTGGCCCCCAGGCGATATACGCGGTGAGCAGCACTTCGGTATCCGAATAACTCTCGAACGAAAACCCTTCCTTTTTCAGCTCCTTGCGCAGTTCTTCCGTATTGTATAATTCCCCGTTGTAAACGATGGTGTAGGTGTTGCCGCAGAACGTCCTCTGCATGGGCTGCGCGCCGCCCGCCGGATCTACGACGATCAGCCGCCGGTGCCCCAGCAGAGCGTGGCGCGTAACATGATATCCGTAAGAATCCGGCCCCCGGTGTGCGAGGGCCTCCGTCATATCTTCAATCAGTTCGGCCTGCTCAAACATCGGCCGCTGATGATCTACAATACCGACTATACCGCACATATTGCTCTCTCGTTTCCTGTGGATTGCCCTACGCGGGCTTATCCTCATACTATGGCGAGGGAGCGGGAATGGTCACGGAAATGGCCTTGGTTATGCCAGAGACCATCGGGCCAATTTTACACAAATGGCCTGACAGGCAGGGCGCATATTATATCAGCGAAACGTATACTCTCTTTATGCCGAATTCCATAGATATTTCCCGGGCTATGTACATTGTTTCACGTGAAACAATGTATGCGGTTGTGAAGGCGTTTTATGTCTTCAAGTAATAATTGCATTCCTTCCCCGGCGGAATCTATATGTCCGAATAAAAATGTTTCACGTGAAACAATGCATGCGTATCACCGGAAACGGCCTGTCCGCGGACGTTTTCTCGTGTTTTATTTCTGCGGCCAATCCGATTTTGCATTATTATTTACCTCTTACAATCTATACACCCGCGAAAAAATACCCTATAATATGGAGAGCGGCGGCGAAACGATCGCCGGATACCGCCATATCATCCCACGAGCGGTGAGGATCGGAATTCCCATCGGAGCGTCTGATCTGGTATTCTTCCCCGCAAACGCATGCGTTTACGATAATGGGTTCTTAGGGCCGTTACGGCCCTAAGCGGAGGGTTTGGGAGGCAGAGCCTCCCGGCGTACTCCCGAAAGGAGCTTGAATAATGTCAAAGATCATCGCCATAGCGAACCAGAAGGGCGGCGTGGGCAAGACCACGACCGCTGTGAACCTCTCCGCCTGCGTCGCGGAAAAGGGCAAGCGCGTGTTGCTGGTGGATCTTGATCCGCAGGGCAATTCCACAAGCGGGCTGGGTACGGATAAAGAGAGCTTGCAGCACTCGGTGTACGACGTGTTGATCAACCGCGTGCCGGCGACAGACGCCATCATATTGACGCAGACGCAGCTTTTGCACCTGCTGCCCTCGCAGATTGAGCTTGCGGGCGCGGAAGTGGAGCTTGTCGGCATGATGGCGCGCGAGCAGGTGTTAAAGCGCGCACTGGATAAGGTTCGCGCCGAGTTTGATTATATATTCATCGATTGTCCGCCCTCGCTGGGACTGTTGACGCTCAACGCTTTGACGGCGGCGGATACGCTGCTGGTGCCCATACAGTGCGAGTACTACGCGCTGGAGGGGTTGTCCCAGCTCATGAACACCGTGAAGCTGGTGCGCATGCACTTGAACTCCGACCTCGAGGTCGAGGGCGTGGTGCTGACCATGTACGACGCGCGTACCAATCTCTCCTCGCAGGTAGTCACCGAGGTCAAGAAGTTCTTTAAGAATAAAGTATACGATACCATTATCCCCCGCTCCATCCGCCTGGGCGAAGCGCCGAGCTTCGGCAAGCCCATCACCGCGTACGATCCCAAGAGTATTGGGGCCATCGCGTACATGAAGCTGGCGGACGAACTGCTGCAGAAAGAGGAATGACATGCTGAAGAAGAACACCGGCCTGGGGCGCGGATTGGACGCGCTGCTGGGCGATTTTGACGCGACCGCCCGCCCCTCCGCCCCCGGCGTGCGGGAGCTTGCCATCGACGATATTTTCGCCAACCCCGATCAGCCGCGCAAGGAATTCGATCGTGAACGGCTCGAAGAGCTGGCCGGTTCCCTCAAGCGGCACGGCATGGTGCAGCCCATCGTGGTCAAACGCGAGGGCGACAGGTTTATGATCATTACCGGCGAGCGCCGCTTCCGCGCCGCCAAGCTGGCGGGGCTGACCGCGGTCCCCGCCGTGGAGCGGGAGATCGAGACGGATCAGGTGCTCGAAATCGCGCTCATCGAGAACATACAGCGCGAGGACCTCAACCCCATCGAGGAGGCCGCTGCCATATCCTTCCTCATGCAGCAGCACGATCTCACACAGGAGGAAGTCGCGGAGCGGCTAAGTAAGTCCCGCCCCGCCGTCGCGAATTCTTTGCGGCTTTTATCCCTCCCCGAGGCTGTGAAAAAGTTTATCCGCACCGGCGCGCTCTCCGCGGGGCATGGCCGCGCGCTCTCCGCGCTCTCTGATTCCGCGCTGCAGGAGCGGCTCGCGAAGCAGGCCGTGGAGACGCGGTGTTCCGTGCGCGCGCTCGAGCAGATGGTGAAGGCGGCCGAGGGCGAGGCCGCGCTCGCGCGCGAGCAGAAACCGCGCAAGGAAAAGCCGCTGGACGCGGACCTCGGCGAGTTTGAAACGCGCCTGCGCGAGCGGCTGGGTACCAAGGTGAAGATCGTCGGCGGCAAGAAGCGCGGCAAGATCACGATCGAGTATTTCAGCGCGGACGTGCTGCAGGAGATTTACGACGCGATATTGGGCGGGTTTTAGGGTATAGGAACGGTTTTTCAGGGGTTTTACCCCTGCACCCCACCAAAGGGACACGTCCCTTTGGAATCCCTAAAGGATATAATGCGGCCTCGGCTTCAGCGGAAACCGAGGCCGCTATTCGATTATCTATTGTAATGTGCTCTCACGAATATGCTCTGACATACTATTAATTGCAGATGTCATGTCTGAAAAAGACTTAGTATCACTTCTAACAGTAAGCCCTCTTTTTTTATGGGTGACGATATAATGGCGCTGCTTAGTCTCAATAAATATCTCATGATTTACATTTTTTTGATCTCTACCTATCCAGCGGATTTCTGATTCTTTTTGCCAATCCACATTAAATCTTAGCTTTTCAATTGCTTGCCTAAATTCACAAGCCGATCCATATCTTTTTTTCGGATCAACATGACAAGCCGTTTTTACAATTCGAATCACTTGCCGAGGAACGTAATTTTCAAAAGGAAGTTTGTTTATCAGTTGGCCATTTTGTATCAATGAATTTACATTACTAATTGAGCTAATAAATTGTATCCAGTCTTTAATATTATTGACGGTTCGATATAGCGTAATTCCCATAGCAAAAATATCAGTTTGATAATTTACTACTTTGGTACGAAGAACTTCCTGTGGCGTGTGAGTATAGTAAAATGCATCGGTATTTGCTATCCTTGCTTTGAATGGTTTCCATAATCCAAAGTCAGATATCTTTGCAACATTGTTATCTATAAGTATATTTGCTGGTTTAATATCACGATGAATTACGCCATTAATATGTGCATGTTCAAGACCAAATAAGGCATCTGATATTATATGCAATGAGCTTTCAACGCTGAAAAACTTTTTTTCAATTCCGCTTTCTAATGAACCACCCTCAATATAATCCATATCAATAATCACATCAGTTTTGTCAGGTACTTCACTATATAGATCAGTACTTTTTACGCCGACAATATTTCTATGTTTCAATTTATAAGGAACCTCAGCCTCTTTGAGGCCTTTCAATATTTCTAATTTATTTGAACAGTGAAGAACTTTCACCGCCCTAATATCATTTAATGTAATATCTAGGGCTTTATATACTGTTCCAAAGTTTCCGCTTCCAAGTTCATCAATAATACGATACTTTCCTATAGATGCAATCATCTTTTATCTCCTAAAGCATAATAGGCTGCCATTGCAGCTTGTTTTGCTTCTTTGTTTTGTCCAGTTTCAACTGCGCCAAACAATGAATCAAATAATGTTAATGCAACTGCTCCAATTTTAGATGAAGTGAATTCGCAAGTATCAATTTGCCGTTTATAACAAATGCAATTCAAAACACCTAATGGAAATTCCCATGTGACAATGCCATCTTTGTCTGGATTTAAAACTATACGATACGAAACGATATCTGGCTGGTATTTATTAATAATTTCAATGAAAACATTTTCAAACCAATTCATTTGTTCTGGAGTGGTACGGCATTTCTTAACGGAGAACTTGTCCATTTTTATAATGGTTGGAGTTTCAGCCTTTTCTAATAATGCTAGCCCGAATATATTTTTAGTTATACTTAACCCCAAGACCTTCATAAAACATAGCTCCTTTGACGATTAATTACAAACATAATTATACAATAAATTTCAATTTTTCATCTCAATTTGTGTAATTATTCCCTGCAAGCATCCCCTACATATACCTCCCCACCCTCTCCATATACCTGACATACTCCTGCCCGAATTTCTGTACGCACCAACGTTCTTCTGAGAGTATGATCCAATGCGACGATACCTGAAAAATAAGCACGAGCAAAAGCAGTAACAGCGAGCGGGTCAGCAGCGCGCAGCC
>JAEWWD010000034.1 GCA_023396535.1 Bacillota bacterium | reverse complement strand
CTCATCGTCATCGCGCGGCCCGCCGTGCTGGACGAGCCGTTTCTGGACATGCGCCACATGCTCAGGCAGCTTCTCAAAAAGGCCGACCTGCTGCAAATGGAGCCGCCCCAGGAGCCGCAGGCGGAACACGCTGAAGTTCCCGCCCCGGAAACGGGAGGCGCGCTGTGAAGCGCGCGCTGCTTGCACTGCTGCGCTTCTACAAACGGCACATCTCCCCCGGACTGCCGCAAAACCGCTGCAAGTACCTCCCCACCTGCTCCGAGTACGCCTATGAAGCCATAGAGCGTCACGGGGCAATTCGGGGCTCCCTGCTCGCAGTGTGGCGGGTACTGCGCTGCAACCCGTTTTCTCGCGGCGGCTACGACCCCGTACCCGACCAGTTAAAAAAGCGTAAATCACGGCCGGACGATTGAGAACCGGTCCTTCCTCCGCACTCTCCGCCCTAATTGGGGCGGAAAGTACCAACCCCGCCGGGACAATCGCCTGGCGATACGCCGCCTCCCGCGCTACAGCCAGCGCAACGGCGAGCGTACCCGTTCCCCCGCCGGCGGTGGCGCAAGCCACCGGTCGCAGCGCCGCAAGGCGCAGCGTCCTCCCGGGCGCGCCGCTATAGGGCGCGTCAGCGGTACCCCCCGCCTCCCGCGCCGGCCATACTACCGCATTTCATCGTTGAAGGAGGAACACCCACTTGCAAGGCGACTTCTTTTTGACTACCTGGATACTGCTGGGCATGCGCTGGCTATACGAGAACGTTACGATAGGCAACGTCGTATTGACCATCATCATAAGCACCCTTGTTATCCGCGCGCTGACGGTGTTCGGGGATATTCAATCCCGTAAATCCAGCGCCAAGATGCAGGCTGTACAGCCTGAATTGGACAAGCTAAAGAAAAAGTACGCGAACGACCCGCAGAAGATGCAGCAGGCGCAATCCAAGCTCATGCGCGAGCGCGGCGTGAGCATGTGGGGCGGTTGCCTGCCCATGCTGCTGATGATGCCCCTGTTTTTCTGCTTTATCGCGGCCTTCCGTTTCTGGGGCTACGAGCAGATGGTAAAGGTGCTGCTGCAGTTGCACGAAACCGGCGACTCGACGCTGTTTCATTCCTTTAATTTCCTGTGGGTACACAACATCTGGCAGCCGGACAGCGGGCTCAGCTCCGTGGTCATGGAGGCGAAGACTTTCTTTTCCACGCCCAACCTCGGCAATCTTATTTACTTTAAAGAAAACCCGGCTGCTCTGGAAACGTTCCAGAAGCTTGGGCTGCTCGTGTCCGACCCCAAGAATATCCCGCAGTCCGCCATCGACGCGTACAATAACCTTGTCGCCCCGCTTGTGACACAGTACCAGGGCTTTAAAAACGGCTGGTTCATATTGCCCCTGCTGGCGGGCGGCACCACATTCCTCGCAAGCTGGATTATGCAGAAAGGCCAGCCCGCCTCTGCCGACAAAAGCGCTGCGAACCCGGGCAAGACAATGTTGTATATCATGCCAGCCATGTCCGTATTCTTCTGTTTACAATCGAATTCGGCGTTCGCCGTGTATTGGACGCTGAGCAACCTGTTCTCGCTGGGCATCAACCTGCTGCTTAACCGCCAGTTCCAAAAGGAGCGGGAAGCAGCGGAACCGGAGGTAGATTCTAAATGAAAAGCGGAGAGTTCACGGGCCACTCCATAGACGAGGCCGTGTTTCACGGTCTGCAGGAGCTTGGCCTTTCCATCGACGAGGTGCGCATTGAGACGCTGCAGTCCGAAAGCAAGGGATTGTTCGGCATCGGCGCAAAACTGGCGCGGGTGCGGCTCACCCAGCGCGAGGAAGAGATAGAGTCCTTCCAGAAGTCCGCGCGGACCGAGAGGCCCGAGCGCAATGACCGCCCCGAACGCAATGACCGCCCCGAGCGCCGTAACGACAGGAACGACCGGGGCCCTCGCAGCGATCGCGGACCGCAGGACAAACGGCCCGAGCGCCGCAGCGACGAGCGCGTCGAGCGGCAAAATGAGCTGGAGCCGCAACAGGAACAGTATGATTTCAGCGCGGAGCTCGCGCAGTCCCATCCCGCCGGCATATTCCTTTCGGGCCTGCTCCAGCGCATGGACATCGACTCGGATATACTGGCCGCCGAAGTGGAGGACGGCGTACGCTTCTCCATACAGAGCAAAACAAAGGGCCTCCTGATCGGCCGCCGCGGTGAAACGCTGGATGCCTTGCAGTACCTGACCTCGCTGGTCGTCAACCGCAGCCGCAAGCAGGAGAAATACCTGCGCGTCACGCTGGATACCGAGGATTACCGCAACAAGCGCGAAGATACGCTCATACGGCTCGCCCGCAGGCAGGCCGCACGGGTCAAGTCCACCGGCCGCCCCGTCGCCATGGAGCCCATGAACCCCTACGAGCGCCGCGTGCTGCACGCCTCGCTGCAGAACAACCCTTACGTCACCACCCACAGCGAGGGCGAAGAGCCCAACCGGCGCGTGGTCATCACACCGAAAAAGTAACGCAACAACGGGGTTTGCCGAAAGGCAAACCCCGTTTTGTTGCAATGAACAATATAAAAGGAACAATGCACAATGGCGGACAAAACCCTACGGGATTTTTCTGAATAATATCGTACCCGATTCTATAAAAAGAAATCCCGAAGGGATTTCTACATACATTGTTCATTATACATTGTTAATTGTTCATTTAGCTCCAAAACTTTCGCTCGGTTACGACATATTTCGCTCATTGAGAAAGTATGAGCGATCCTGTATAATAATCATGTTAATTCTTCACAATATTGCATATTGTGACCAACACCGCCCTGTTAGGCAATTGCGACGGGGGGAGCGCCGATATGTTGTTTCGGGAAAAAATCAGCTTGCTTCTGCACGAGCTTGGCGTATCGAATGTGGCGCTATCCCGTGCGAGCGAGCTGGATGTATCTCTGATCAGCCGTTTTCGATCGGGGGAGCGCGTACCGTCGCGCTTTAGCCCGCAATTGGACAGGCTGGCTACGGGCGCCGCAACGCTGGCGGTACAGCTTGGCAAAGCGAAAAGGCTGTGTGAAATCTCCGGCGTGCCGGCATGCGAGGACACAAAAGATATATACGACGCGCTTGCCGCATGGATTAATCGGGAGGATTCAGGCCTGAAGCCGCAGCGCGCGCGCACGGCGTCGCCCGGCGGGCATCGGGCGGCGGGCGCGGTACATCAGCGCGCGTTCGCGGAAACGCTCAATGCGCTGATGATCGCCGCGGGGATATCCAACGCGGAGCTTGCGTACGCGCTGAATACGGACGCGCAGCATATATCCCGCATTCGTTCGGGCATGCGCCGCCCGGACCTGAACGGGCGGCTGACCTCCAACATCTGCACATATCTATGCGCGCATCCGGCGACGCCGCGGCAGCGCGCCGCGCTTTGCGAACTCGCGGACGCCGATCCGTCTTCCAACAGCGAAACGCTCTATACGGCATTGTTCAATCTGCTGCATCCGCACGCGGACGTCGACGAGCGCATATTTACGGATAATCTGCTGGCCAGGCTCGACGAGCAGCAGGAAGTCATTGCGGAACTGAATACGGCGGATTTTCCGCATATCGAGGGGGAGCATCCGGAGGCTGTCGCCTATTATGCAGGCAGCGCGGGCTTTCAGGCGGCCATTATGCGGCTGGTGCGTATAGCCATGGACGACCCCGATATACACGAGCTGGTGTTCTATTCCGACCAGCCTTGCCATGTACTATCGGCGGACGAAAATTTTTGCGAACTCCTGGCCTCCCAGATCATAGTGCTGCTCAAACGGGGGGTGCGGATGCGCGTAATCCACGACCTGGGCCAGAGTCCGTCGGCGCTGCTGCGCCTGTTTGAAAAGTGGATGCCGCTGTACCTGACCGGGCAGGTGCAGCCGTATTTTTGCAGGTGCCCGCGCGACGTACGCTTTTCCGTTTCCATGTTTATCGCGGGACGAAAGGCCGCTGTGACTTCCATGTGCGTGACGTCGGCGCTGCCCATATCGCAGTACCAGTTTACGGATAATCCCAAGCTGGTCGCCAATATGCGCGTGCAGTTCGCCGCATTGCTGCGCAGTTGTCTGCCGCTGACGCGAATGTATCTGCCCCACCAGTCGGCGGCGTATCTCGACAGGCTGGCGCAGTTTGAGCGCGCGGCCGGCGATACGGATGTACTGCTGCATTCGCTTTCCATCTATTCCATGCCGCACGCGCTCTTGAAACGCATACTTTCGCGCGGGAATGTGCCGGACGATATCGCTAGCCCGCTGCTCAACTACCATGCACTGTCCGTGCAGCGTGCGCACAGGAATCTCTCGCTGTATCATGTGGCGGATTATATCGCGCTCCCTCCCGTTTCTGAGCTTGCGGGCGGGCGGGTGCGCGTGCCGCTGACGGGATTTCAGCCCGGCAGCCCACTGTTTTATACGCCGGACGAATATGGGGAGCATTTGGCCGCGATGATGCAGCTCATGCGGAAATATCCGCGTTACGAAATCTATGTACTGCCCGATCAGCCGTTTGCGGGTATATCCGTCATCATGCGGCAGGGCGTGGGCGCGCTGATCAACAAAACGATTACGCCCGAGGTGGCGTTTTTCTGCGAGCATCCGCTGCTGCATTCGGGATTCTCGGTATTTTTCGATTCGCTGAAGCTGCGCGCGCGACGCGTGCGTAGCGAGGGCGCAGGAGCGCTCGGCCTGGAGGCGTATATCAAATAATCGGAATTATATTCTGCCAGCGCCGTGAAACTGGTGGATAAAAAACACGCGTTTATTATAAATCGCGCCAGCGGCGCGATTTTCGGTATTAACGAACCTCCGTAGACGCAATTTCACAAAGGCCGATCGAGTCCGGCCCTCGCCCCGCTATTAAGTCGCGGCTTCAGTTCGAAGCGCAGCGCGTGTTTGGGACAGCAGTCGACGCATTCCCCGCAGCGGATGCAGGCGAGGGAGCCCACCCCGCCGGATTTTATTTCATTCGCAACGTCAATGCTCATAGGGCATTTGCCCGTGCACCGCCCGCAATCGATACAATCCGCCGGTACGGAACGAATGGAAAGCTGAGGCAAACGCAGCGCCCGCCCAACAAGCTCGCCGGCCGTCATAAACGGCGCCATCCAGCAGATGCAATGGCAGGCGCCGCGCCTGCCTATAGTAAGCGTCAGTACGAACAAAAGCCCGAGAACAAAGTAGTAAATGATGAACCTTGCGGGTTCGTCCACGGATACGATATTCTCCGTCATGTACAGGGGGTCCGCTCCCCTGACGCCCCCCGCCAGCACGAATGCGGCGATCAGAATCCCGAACCATACGCCGAATATGGTATATCGAATGACCGCGAGCCGTTTCACGTGAACCGGTTTGTTGTTGACGGTCGCGCATAGCTCGCTCAATCCCGCCACAGGGCAGAGCCACGCGCACCAGGCCCTGCCCAGGAACAGGCCGGAGAGGAACTGCAGCGCGAATACGACGACGCTCCCGGCAATCAGTCCGTCAAACGCGGCGTTGATGGAAACGTACGGCGACAGATAGTTCAGCGTGACGGGAAACAGCAACAGCGCAATGAATATCAGGATACGCCGTATTTTTTGCCTCATGTGTTTTGCCTGCTTTCCAAGAATTTTATGGTCTCATTGCACCAATCCAGATATGCCCGGTTGGCCTTCAGCCCAAAATCGATCACGCGGCGTATGCCGGGATGGGCGGGGTCGGCATATTCGATGGCGGCAAGCTCCCGATCAAATTCCACCAGCGTACGAAGGTCCCGCTCGTGCGCCTCTTGAAATTTCAATATATGGTCCAGCATGACGCCGCTGTCCGTCAGGTGGGAAAAATACAGCTTAAGCAGAATTTCCAGCCGTACGGATTCCTTTTCCACAGGCTTGCGCAGCCACAGGCGCAGCGCGTCTTCGCCCGGCCGGAGCAGGCGGTAGACGGTTTGCGGGCGCGGCGTTACTCTCGTTTCCGGCGTTTTCCCGATGTATCCCGCCTCGCACAGAGAACGCAGCGCGGGGTACAATTGGCCGTAGCTTTCGCTCCAAAAGAAACGAAAACGTATATCGATGAGTCGCTTGATCTGATACCCGCTCAAAGGCGCTTCACTGAGCAAACCGAGTATGACGTAATCCGTTTGTTTCATGCGTACACCTCAATCAATATATCTAATAGATATATTAGCGCAAGTATTGCGTTTGTCAAGCGAATCGCGCACTTCCCGCGAGCAGAATCAAAAAAGCGCCTTTCGGCGCTTTTTGATCAGTGATGCGAACGCAGGTTGAAAATCGCGGGTACGTTCGGGGGGCTTTGCCCCCGAACCCCCACCAAGGGCCGTAACCACACAGTTCGCAATGGTCGCTCAGGTTTAGCCTGCGCTTCCTTGCTC
>JAEWWD010000177.1 GCA_023396535.1 Bacillota bacterium | reverse complement strand
GTATTGATAATCCCGAAGCGGCATCATGATCTTCTTGCCCTCGCGGTTGCGCATTGGGCAGCCGGGCGGCAGCAGCGTGCTGTTTTCGCCGCATTCCAGTTCGTTTAGAACAGGGAGCTTAAAGCGGCTTTCGTACGGCACGCCGAGCTTGTAGCCGTCGTAGACCTGCGCGAGGATGCGGATGGAGGCGCGGCGGTCGTTGAGGAAATGCAGCCGTACCTTTAATTTTTCGGCCTCGTTTTCAAAGAGCAGGGTGACGAGGTCCTGCGTGGCGTCCTCGAAGCTTGTTGCGTCCGTCAGCGTGAAGTCGCGGCTGGTCAGGTCTTTCCCGTATATGCGCAGCACAAACGCCTCGCGGTCGCGGTTCGCCGCCGTGCCCCAATGGAGGTTGGTCAGCTCCCGAATGAGTGCGCCGTCGGAAAAATCCACCGCGAGCCGCAGCGCGTCGTTTTGCATCGTGAATTTCTTTGCCTGCTTATCGAATGTGAGCATCTTAGCCTACCTCCTTCACGCAGCGGAATCCTACGGTTTCAAAGCGGTTCATGGCGTCTCCCAGGAGATGCACCTTGAGGTGGCTGTCGTTTTGCAGCGCGCCGCATTCCGCATGCCAGTAATAGGGCGCGTTGTGGCAAGAGCCGCCCTTTAGCACAATGAAATGATGCGTGTCCACATCGTCCGCAAGGGTTTCGGCGGTGAACTCCCACACGTTGCCGCACATGTTGTAAAGCCCGAACGGGGACTTTCCCTCCGGGCGGCTGTCCGCCGGCTCTATGGCGTCGGTGAGGACGTTGCACTTGGCGTAATCCTTTTGATTGCCCCAAGGCCAGAGCAGCTTTTCGGGGCCGCCCGCGAGGTACTGCCATTCCGGTTCCGTGGGCAGGCGCTTGCCGTAGAAGGCCGCGTAGGCGCGCGCGTCGTCCTGCGAAACGTTGACGACCGGCAAGTCCGCGTCCCCGGGCCTGTATTTTTTGCTTTCCCAATGCTTCAGGTAATTGCGCGTGTCCGCGGGTTCATATCCGCTCGCCCGTATAAATTCATGATACATGGCGTTCGTCACGCAATAGACGTCCGCCTCCAGCAGGCCCACCGTTTCCGGGCGCGGGCCGTGGTCCATCTGGCAGTCGCCCTCCATGATGCGGTGCACGACCCTGAAGATGTAGCTGCCCCGCTCGATTCGCACGGTTTTCTGTTCAATCATGGCTTTTATCTCCGGTTCATCGTTTTTCCTTAGTACCCTTATCATCTGCGCGGCGGCGGAGCTTGCCCCTAAACCCCGCTGCCGCATGTGGCGTGCTTTATTTTACCAGTACGTGCAGCACTTCTTTCGGCGCGACCTCCACCGTCAGTTTTGCTCCGTCCGGCGCGGCCTTGCCGTTGCCCAAAACGATTTCGGCGCTCTTTGCACCATGGCACAGCGTCATGGTGCAGCTTTGGGCCGCGTCCGCGTGGTTGTAGAAGGAATAGATGCGCGCGTTGCCCACATCGGCAACAAACAGGTTGCAGTATACGTCCGCGTTGCCCGTGGGCAGCAGCGGGATGGGCTTTTTGCCCTGATAGACGGCGCGATGGCGCATATAGGTCGCCTTCCACGTTTTGATGCGCGCCTTTTGCTCCTCGATAAACGGCATCCACCGCCCGAAGATATCCTGCCAGATCACGATGGGCGCGGCGCCGAATTCGCAGCGCTTGATGAGCGTCCACTTGTCCTCCAGCCTCAACCAGCGTGAGATGACGGGCGCGATGTGCTGCGGGCAGATAAAGCGGAACACGTCCGCCTCCGGCATGGGGTCTACGCGCCAGAACTCGTCCCAGGAGGAGGTGATGAATTCGACCGGGTGTTTTTTCAAGGGGTGGTGCTGCGTCTGGAGCAGCAGGCCCGGCTTCACGTCGTCGAGCTTTTTGCGGTAGCTGAAGGGCAAATCGCGCATGGTGTCAAGCTGATAGCCGTCCGCGTCCGTATCGGCCACGATGCGGGCGAACTCGTCCCCCATGGTGTTGGTGGTCTCGTCGTTGCCGCGATCCCACGGGATATAGGGCAGCAGCACCTTCACGCCCCGCTCGTGGAACTTCTTCACAGCCGCGCGAAGCGCCTTCCTGCCACCGGGGAAATCGTCGTAAAAATCCCATTGCGTCCGCTTGTCTATACCAAGGCGCGGGTACTGGTTCCAGATGGTCACCGTGTCGTACCCGCCAAACGCTTCGCCCTGCTTGATCAGGCCGTCCACGTCGATTTCCTGCTTTTCGTGGTCAAAACCCTCCTTGCCGTAGAGGAACACGAAATTGTGCACACAGCCGTCCTCGATCCACTTGAGGTCGGGCCGCTCGTACTCGGCAAAATCATAGCGGCTCTGCCACTCGTCGCGGTAGCGGTCGAACGCTTCCGCCCAGCCGCCCGCGATGCCCGTGACCTTCAACTCCACCGTGTCGTTGAGGCTGTCGTCCGGATTGATGCGCACGAGGTGGTGGATAAGCTCGTCCTCGCTGCCGATGGCCGTGAGCAGTTTGTTGACGTTCTGCGTCGCGCCGGTGTCGTTCAAATCGCTTTTCGTGGGGAAGCCGACGCTGAATCCGTACTTTTCGTTTTCATCGCTCACCACAAGCGGCAGGAGGATATCTGCGGAGTGGAAATATTCCATCATGGGCTGCATCACATCGCCCTTGTCGCAGGGCATGACGCCGGAGGGGTAATGC
>JAEWWD010000163.1 GCA_023396535.1 Bacillota bacterium | reverse complement strand
GGTTCATAACCGCGACGCCCATATTCTGCCCCGCCGCGGCCGTAATTCCGCTTTGCCGGTACCGGTAATTAAGCGCATTGTAGCCGAGCAGCACGCCCTCGAACAGGCCTTCGCCTATTACCTCGGCGATATCCGCGCCCGGCATATGCGAGGAGAACACGATGTGCCTGATGAGCCCCTGTTCTTTGGCCTTCAAAAACCAGCCGTACATGGTGTCGCATTGTTTCCGGTAGGAGGTCAGCGACAGCATGCACCACAGGTGGTAAAAATCGATATAGGAAACCTGCAGCCGCTTCAGGCTGTTCTCCAGCCGCCTCATAAACCCCGCTTCCGTAGCGGGCCGGTCCACCTGGCCGAAATTGGTTTTGCTGCTGATATAGAAGCTGTCCCTTGGGAAATCCTTCAGCGCCAGTCCCATTATGATCTCGCTTTTATCGTGGCAGTATAAGGGAGCGGTATCGAAATAATTGATTCCCCGCTCGTGCGCGTAGCGGACGACATCCGCGCAGGCTTCCAGGCGGCCGGCCAGCACGTCCTTTTCATCAAACTGCATGCCGCCGAAGCCCACCGCTGATACGCGGCAGCCCGTTTTCCCGTATTGCTTATAGACCATGCTTTGCTCCTCCGCCCATTATTTTCAATTCCCGGCTGATGGGTTATAATAAGTCTACCATAAAACAAACGCGGGCGGTATGCCTGCCTTGTCACTGAAAAAGTCCTTCGGACTTTATCAGTGAGTTTCCATAGGTTAGAATGCCGCTCATAGCGGCATTCTCCCGCAACTGAAGTCAATAAATAGGCGGGCCGCGCCCGCGCAACAGAAAAAGAGGGGGAATCTCTACAATGGATAAATCCGTGCTGTACAAGATCTCCTACGGCCTGTACGCCATAGGCGTCATGGAGGGAGACGTCCCGCAGGGCTGCATCGTGAACACGGTGTTCCAGATCACGTCCGACGGGGTAATCGCCGTCAGCATGAACAAGAACAACCATACGCACGGCCTTATCGAAAAGACGGGCCGGTTTTCCGTATCCATACTCACGGAGGACACTCCCCCCAAGACGATCGGCAGGCTGGGGTTCTTTTCCGGCGCGAATATCCATAAGTTCGAGGGACTCAATTATGAAATGCTGGACGGTCTGCCCCTGCTTAAGGAAGGCTGCGCCGGGTATATGCTCTGCTCCGTGGTGGGCAGCCACGACGCGGGTTCCCACACCGTGTTCTTCGCTAGGGTGGACGAGGCTAGCATAGGCGAAAACGCCCACGTCATGACCTATGAGTACTATCACAACGTGGTCAAGGGCAAAGCGCCCAAGAACGCGCCGACGTATCAGGAAAACTGATATAATTAACAATGAATAATGAACAATGAACAATGAACAATGGAGGAAGAAATCCCTTCGGGATTTCCTAAACAGTAAAATGCAGGCCGGTTGGCGCTGCGCTATGCAATAAATGCGAAATGTGAGGCGATGGATATGACGAAGATAGAGCTGGTTCGGTCCAAAATGATGGAGGCCATGAAAAGCGGCGACAAGCAGCGCAAGGACGCCCTTTCCCTGCTGCTTTCGGCGCTGAAGAAGAAGCAGATCGACAAGCGCGCCGATCTCACGGAGGACGAAGAGAACGAAGTCGTCTACAGGGAGATCAAGGAAGCGCAGGAAACGCTGGATACCACGCCCGCAAGCCGCCCGGACATACTCGACGAATGCAGGGCGCGCATCGCCATATATGGCGAGTTCGCTCCAGCGCTGATGGACGAAACGCAAGTCAAAGCCGTGATCGCGGACGTGCTCAAAGAACTTGGCATAGAAAAGCCGGAAGCGAAGGACAAAGGCAAAATCATGAAAACGCTTATGCCGCTCGTCAAGGGCAAGGCGGACGGGAAGCTGGTCAACGATCTGGTCGGCGGGTTGTTTGGGAAGTAATATCTACAAACCGAAAAGGCCCTGAAACCGTATTTTCAGGGCCTTTTGCATTTCGCTCAATTCCCGATTGACGCGCCGGTGTTGCGTTTTTTCATCATGCGAATGACTGCGGACTTTGCCTGCAGGAACAGATAAGCCGACGTGAAAGCGAGTATGATGGAAAGCACGCTTACAATGATAAACCGTGCCCACGGGCCAAGCGGAGACGAATCGAACAGCACCTGAATGGGTACGACGAACAGATTGTGAAGGATGTATGCGACGAATGCGCTGCGCGCCAGCATCTTTTGAAGCGTACCCGTCCGGTTGCAGAACTCCCTGAACACGACGATCAGCCCGACCGCCAAGAAAGCCGCCATGAACGACTCATAGAGCACCCAGTACCACCAGATCAGGCCTTTGAGCGGCCAGATAACGCTCCAGTCGCTCAAATACAAAAGAAGCGCCATGCCGACGCCCATGCCCGCAAGCCAACAGCCTGTTTTTCTTGGTATCGTCTCAAAATAGTTGTTCCGATAGGCAAATATTCCGAACAAAAAGAACAGCACATACTGCGGCAGATGCGCTGGCTCAAGGGCAAAGAAACCGAACAATACGACCCATCTGTCAATCGGAAAAGCCAATCGGACGAAATACGAAATCCCGCTGACCAGAAGCGCCAAAAGGAACACATAGTATGTTCTAAAAGGGAGGGCAGCCTTTGCCTTGCGGTTTTTCAAAAGCGTCATCGCCACGGCGTAAATCAGGCCGTAAAGACACAGATGCAACAAATACCATCCGTGTTCATAGGAGACAATAAAATCCCCCCAATAGGTGTTGAAATAATACGTAAAGAATCCGACGCGGACGGGCGCATGCAGCATATCCGCAATATAGAAGTATACCGGCACAATCGCTACGAGGATAATCATAACGGGCGTCATCAAACGGTTCAGCTTTTTCCCGATAAAGCAGCCCAGTTTTTGCCCCCGGTAGGAAGCCGGCAGAAAGTAGCCGGAAATCATAAAGAACAGCCCCATCAGGAAAGACATGTTGACGGCCATAAAATTGCCGAGCCATTGTATAATGCCGTTGGAATTGTGGTAGACCCATACGCCGCCGGTCGGCCCGTACGCCTGGGAAGCGTGATGCGCGATAACAAGGCAGGTGAGCAGCACTTTCAACGTATCCAGATAATACATCCGCCTTTTTTCCGTACCGCTGTCAGGTTTTAGCGTTTCCATACGCACCCCCCTATTCTCGTAGCAGACTTTTTATAACTTCTGTATCAGTATTTAGACACGCAATGAAAAAAGAGGATGTATGTCTCCCGTAATTCCAATGATGCTCACAGAATATTTCTAAAACTATTGACTTGGAGTTACCCTCATGGTTTATAGTTGCATTGTATCCGGGAGTTAATTCCAAGTCAATATAGAAGAGACTTGTGAGAACTATCAACATGAGGGCGATGCTTGCGGTTCATTCGATCAGCAAGAGGGCCGTACGAGCAGGGTCAACATGAAACGTTCGTCGAATCCGGCTATATGCCTGAAAAAACCTGGTATTGAGGAGAAATGAAATGTTCAAAGCTTACACACCGACCCGTATTCTATTTGGCGCAGGACAATTGAACAATCTTCACAAGCAGACCATGCCCGGCAAAAAGGCGATGATTGTGATTTCCAATGGCAAATCGGGACGCAATCTGTTACCCCGTCTGGAAGAACAGTTGAGCCTTTGCGGAACCGACGCCGTCGTATTTGACAAGGTTGAAGCAAATCCGCTCAAATCCACAGTGGAAGCCGGCGCTGCCTTTGCCCGGGAAAACGGGTGCGATTTTGTGATAGCCCTGGGCGGCGGCAGCGTGATGGATGCGTCGAAAATCATGGCCATGCTTGCGCCCAACCCCGGCGATCTGTGGGATTATGTTCTGGCCGGCTCCGGCAAAGGGCAACCGGTCAAAAACGCCGCCCTTCCCATGATCGCCATCACCACCACGGCGGGAACCGGTTCAGAGGTGGACGCTTTCGGCGTCGTCACCAACGCTGAAGCAAACGAGAAAATCGGAATAGGCGGCAGGGACGACATGTTCCCCGTGCTGGCAATCGTGGACCCGGAACTGATGACCACCGTTCCGCCGAAATTCACAGCTTACCAGGGGTGGGACGCTCTCGCCCACAGCCTGGAAGGCTATGTCTCCTCAGGCGGGACTATGATGAGCGATATGTTCGCGCTCACCGCGATCGAGAATATCGCCAACTATCTGCCTGTAGCCGTGAAAAACGGCGACAACATAGAAGCACGCGAAAAAGTAGCTTTCGCCAATACGCTGTCCGGCCTTGTCATGGTGGTTGGGGCGCTCACAAGCCAGCATTCGCTCGAACACGCGATGAGCGCCTATCATCAGGATTTGCCCCACGGGGCGGGGCTTGCAATGCTTTCAAAAGCCTACTTTACGCATTTTATCAACGCGCACGGCTGCGACAACCGGTTTGTGAAAATGGCGCAAGTTATGGGGTGCCCTGACGCGAAAGAACCTATGGACTTTATCGCGGCGCTCGACAAACTGCAAAAAGGCTGCGGCATAGCAGATTTGAAAATGTCGGACTACGGAATAAAGCCCGACGAATTTCCAACCTTGGTAAAGAACGCCAAAGCTACCATGGGCAAAATGTTCCGGTTTGACAGAGTGCCGCTTACAGACGCGGATTGCCTGGCTATCTATACGGCGGCATACAAATAAGCTGACAGGAAACACGGCGAAAATCCTATAAATAACCCAAAAGGCTTCGCTCTTTTGCTATATAGCCGAAGCGCGAAGCCTTTGATTTCCACTGTAACTCCGAAGGAGTTACCCCCTTCATTGTTCATTGTTCATTGTTCATTGTTCATTGTTAATTTTTGTTCTGTTTCATCCGCATTTCCTTATTGAGCACGCGTTTGCGCATGCGGATGCTCTCCGGCGTGACCTCCACCAGCTCGTCTTCGGCAATGAACTCGAGGCACTGCTCCAGCGAGAAATTGACCGGCGGGGTCAGGCGCAACGCTTCATCGGAGCCGGAAGCGCGCATGTTGGTGACGTGCTTCTTTTTGCAGACGTTGACGACGATGTCGCCAGTCTTGGCGTTTTCGCCCACCACCTGGCCTTCGTACACCGGTATGCCGGGGCCTACAAACAGCCGCCCGCGCTCCTGCGTGTTGAACAGGCCATAGGAGGACGTCTCGCCCGTCTCATGCGCCACAAGGCTGCCGTGGGAGCGCTCGGGCAGATCGCCCTTGTAGGGGGCGTAGCCGTCGAACAGATGGCTCATCACGCCGTTGCCGCGCGTATCCGTCAGCAGCTCGCTGCGGTAGCCCATGAGCCCGCGCGCGGGAATAGAAAAGCGCAGGCGCGTGCCTTCGTCGCCCGCCACCATGTCGACAAGCTCCGCCTTGCGGGAGCCAAGCTTTTCCATGACGGCACCTACGAATTCCTGCGGCACGTCGACTGTCAGCGCCTCCATGGGCTCCAGCTTTTCGCCGTTCTCGCCCTCATGGAATATGACCTTGGGGCGGGTGACGGCAAATTCATAGCCCTGCCGCCGCATGGTTTCGATCAATATGGAAAGATGCAGCTCGCCGCGGCCGCACACCTCAAACGCGTCGGTGGAGCCCGTTTCGTTCACGCGCATGGAGACGTTGGTCATGACCTCGCGGAACAGCCTGTCGCGCAGGTTGCGCGACGTAACATACTTGCCTTCGCGCCCGGCGAAGGGGCTGTCGTTGACGACGAACAGCATGGATACCGTCGGTTCGTCGATATGCACGAAAGGCAGCGGCTCCACAGCCTCCGGCGGGCAGGCCGTCTGACCTACGGAAAGCCCCTCCACGCCCGCTACGGCCACGATATCGCCCGCGGCGGCTTCCTCGACCTCAATGCGCTTGAGGCCCTCGAAATGATACAGTCGCGTCAGCTTTGCGTCCTTCTGCGCGGCCCCGCCGCCGCAGAGCACAAGGGGTACGTTGCGGCGCGCCGTACCGCGTACGATGCGGCCCACGCCGATACGGCCCACATAATCATCGTAATCGATGGTGGAAAACAGAATCTGCAGCGGAGCATCCGGATCGCCCTCCGGCGCGGGGATGGCGCTGAGTATGGTATCGAACAGGGGCTGCATGTCTTCCTTGAGGTCGTCCGGCTCCATGCCGGAATACCCGTCCCGCGCGGAGGCGTACACAACGGGGAAATCCAGCTGCTCGGCCGACGCGCCCAGGTCCATGAACAGCTCCAGCGTCTCGCTGACCACCTCGTAGGGGCGCGCGCCGGGCCTGTCCACTTTGTTGACGACCACGACGGGAATCTTATTCAGCTCCAGCGCCTTGCGCAGCACGAACCGCGTCTGCGGCATGCAGCCTTCAAACGCGTCCACCAGCAGCAGCACGCCGTCGACAAGCTGCAGTATGCGTTCCACCTCGCCGCCGAAATCCGCGTGGCCCGGCGTATCCACGATGTTGATGCGGACGCCGCGATACGTCACGGCGGTGTTTTTGCTCAGTATGGTGATGCCGCGCTCGCGCTCGAGATCGTTGCTGTCCATGACGCGCTCCTGCACCTGTTCATTGGCGCGGAATACGCCGCTTTGCCGAAGCAATTGATCTACCAATGTCGTCTTGCCATGGTCCACGTGCGCGATGATGGCGACATTACGGATTGACTCGTTCCTCTGCATGTTATTCCTTCGTCCCGGCTCCTGTTGGATTTCCCGCCTTTTTCGGCGCGACAAGTTATTATAAGACATGCGTGGAAAAAGTGCAATGTTTTCAGTGTAAAGCGCGGGAAAAATGGTGGTAAATGCGTAATCCCCGTACTAAGATATTAGCAGGCATCGCTTTTCGCGGGAAAAATAAGTATCGCCGCCTCTGGGCGGCGACGAAGGATTATTTAATTTAATAGCGGGCGGGCTCTCACAGTTAAATAGATATTAGCAAGCGGGGCGCTCCGCCGCCCCGCTCCCTCAGGTACTGATGATAATTTGCATATAATACGTAAAAACCGGCGACATGCGCGCCGGTTTTTACTCCTTGCGCGCTACTGTGCGCGACAAAAGCCTTCAGGCTTTCGAGCGTACAGCAGCGCGAGAAAATCTCGCCGCAGCGACCTCGCGCAAACGGCTACGCCGTTTGTGCGAAATTATAGGCTCTCTCCGAAATCCTTGCGGAACTGCGCGACCAGCTTCTCCTGCCAGTCGTCCACGGCTTCGAGGCGGCCGAAGAAGAAGCGCAGGGCGCTCGGCTCCTCCACGAACTTCAGCCCGCCCACCATATCGCGGTGGCTGTACAGCCAGGCGATACGGTCCACGGCGTACGCCACCTGCGAAAGCGTGAACACGCGGCGGGGCAGCGCCAAGCGCAGAAGCTCCATTTCGGCCATGGGCTCGGTGCCGTCCGGCTCGCGCTGCTCGGATATCGTACCGCGCTCCATGCCGCGGATGCCGCCCGCGATGTAGACGGCCGCCGCCAGAGCGCCCGCCGGGTACTGGTGCTGATCGATATGCGGCAGGAACTTCATGGCGTTGAGATGGCATCCGAGTCCGCCCGGAGGGGTGATAACGGGCACGCCGCGCTTAATGAGCTCGTTGCACATATATTCGATGAACTGCGGCCCCTGCGAGATGATATCCTCGTCCATGGTCTCTTCAAGGCCGACGGCGATCGCCTCCATTTCGCGCACGCTCATGCCGCCGTAGGTCAAAAAGCCCTCGAACATGGGCACTAACTCCTTCATCTGCGCGCACAGCTCCTTGGAATGCATGCAGATGCCGCCGCCGCGCGCGAAGCCCAGCTTGCGGGCGGAGAAGTAGATGATGTCCATATGCGACGCCATTTCCAGCGTGATCTCGCGCGTGGTCATATTGCGGCAGGCTTCCTCGCGCTGCTTGATGAAGTGCAGGTTATCCTGCCACAGGCTTGCATCGAACACCGTCAGTATGCCGTTCTCACGCGCAACATGCGAGACTTCCAGAATGTTCTCCAGCGAAAGGGGCTGGCCGCCGATGAGGTTGGTACCCGCCTCGATGCGGATGAAGGGGATATTGCCTGCACCTTCTTTTTTAATCAGTTTTTTGAGGCGCTCGATATCGAAATTGCCCTTGAAGGGATGGTCGCTTTCGGTTTTCAGGCCTTCGGCGATGACCAACTCTTCCACACGGCCGCCCACATGGGTGATATGCGCCTTGGGGGTGGTGAAGTGGAAGTTCATCGGGATGACGTTGCCGGGCTTCACATACACCTGCGCCAGTATGTGCTCGCACGCGCGGCCCTGGTGGGCGGGCAGGAAGTATTTTGTGCCGAATATCTCGTTCACTTTACTTTCAAGCCGCGTGAATGTAGCGCTGCCCGCATAGCTGTCGTCCGCCACCATCATGGAGGCAAGCTGGTTGTCGCTCATGGCGTTCACGCCGCTGTCCGTGAGCATGTCGAGGAAAATATCCTCGTTTTTCAACAGGAATGTATTGTTGCCCGCTTCGTTGATGGCGGCGAGCCTGCGCTCCACGGGAGGCAGGTTAAGCTTCTGCACGATGCGGACCTTGTGCATTTCGAGGGGTAGCTTGTCGCCGCTGAAGAATGAGATGTTCGCCATTGTCATACTCTCCTTTTGAATATACATTGTTGTCCGGAGACATGCTTTGGCGGCCATGCCATCCTGGCGGAGGTACAAAAAACGCTCCTCCCCTGTTCCCAGAGGACGAGCGCCAAATCCCGTGTTACCACCTCAATTCGCCAACGCCTCACGACGCCGACCTTTTCGAGTACGACGGAATAGTTTCCGCGATACTCTATTCGCTGTAACGGGCGAAGTCCGGCCCAATCTACTCGGCAAAACCGCCTTTCTTTGGGTTGCTGTTTGCGTGTATTCCCAGGCCGCACCCCTCCGCCTCGCACCAACCGGCGGCTCTCTGTCGGGTCAAAACGCGGGTCGCCCCGCCTCCCGGTACTCCTTCGCAGTCATCGCATGTAGGTTTATGAAATTATTATATATAATATACGCTTGTACCCGCCCTGTCAAGCGTCAACCGA
>JAEWWD010000151.1 GCA_023396535.1 Bacillota bacterium | reverse complement strand
CTGTATGCCTGTCCGGATCGCGCCTGCCGGAAAATTGCTGTAAATAGGAGAAACCCGGTTTATAATAACCCCAATCGTTCGAACTGTTCGTTCGGGCTG
Source organism: Bacillota bacterium (assembly GCA_023396535.1). Taxonomy (GTDB): domain Bacteria; phylum Bacillota; class Clostridia; order Christensenellales; family CAG-138; genus JAEWWD01. The sequence goes on along the minus strand of JAEWWD010000151.1, from coordinate 8,332 downwards.
TCGTGTTCCAGCAGCGCCAGCTTCAGGAGCCCGCACATCCGTTCCTCTTCCGTGCCGCCGCAGATGTTATGCCGTTGCGCATAATCCTTTTCGATATCGAACAGCATATGGTTCGCCTGTATTTCGGGGCGTACGTCAAAACGGTGCGATACGTCGTCCAGTATCGCATTGGATGCGGGGATCTTAAAAACCGGATAATCCGTCCATTTTAGAAATTTTCCCGCTTCAATTTTGGTTGCATCGCCGATATGCGCCCTGTCCCAATAATGGCCGATGGTGGTGGGCATGGCGGTGTAGATGTTCATCGGCGAGTTATCCTCGCGGACAGCGCTTCGAAAATACGTGTATCGTCCGTCCGTAATATTGACCTGCTTGCCAAACAGGCCGTACAGGGCAGTATCCCTGATTTTTTCCTGTGACCCGTTCAACAGCGGGAGAAGCGATTTTCCGTGCAGTTTATCCGGGCAGGCGTCCACGGACACGCCGAAGTATGTGAGCAGGGTAGGGAACAGGTCGATGTTTTGCGTCAGCGCCCGCAAACGATTGTGTTCCGTCTGGCCGGGCATATGAATCAGCAGCGGGATGTGATAGATTTCGTTGTAGGCCGGCATGTAGTTTTTGCCCAGCAGCGCATGCTCGCCCAGCATATGCCCATGGTCGGAAGTGAGGATCACCAGCGTATTCTCCCATAACGCATGCGCATCCAGCGTATCGAAAAGCCTGCCCAGCCATTTATCGGTCATGGTCAGCGTTTTCGCGTATTGCTTTTGAATATGCTCCACCGCATGCGCCGGCAGATTGCCGCAGGGGGCGTAGTTCGGCCAGTAGAACAGCCTGTCCTGATAGGGATCGCCGTAATCATCTGCAAAGCTGTCGGGGACGTCGAAAGGTTCGTGCGGATCGAAGGAGTCGATCATCAGGAACCAATCGTCCTCGTCGTGATATTTCTCCACGAATCCGGCGGCCTGGGCAAGCGTTTTGGGGCTGGGGTAATCCTCTTCGCCCTGAAAGCACTGCCTGTTCAGGTCATATTGCGGATGGAATGCCCCATAATGCTCCCGAACCGGTAACTTGCCCAATGTAGGCGCGAACGCATCGTGCTCCTGCCCGCGGATAAACTCCCAACTGTTGAACAGGAAGGGATAATTCTCCCCGCCGATCTGGAAATAATGGTAGTGGTCCGTCGTCATATGTGTGTAAATTCCCGACTCACGCAGGGCATGCGGGAGGGTATAATCATACGGCTGTATGCCGGACCAGTTATGCTCCAGGAACTCCAGCCGGCCCGTCAGAAGGTCGTGCCGCGCGGGCATGCAGGGCGCAGACCCTACAAAATGGCTGTCGAACACGGTGCTTTTGTCGCACAACCTCTTGATATTGGGGGTCTTTACCCAGGTACCCTTGTCGTAGCAGCTCAAAAACCTGCGATTGAGGCTGTCCAACAGTATCAGGATGGCTTTCATAGCTCACTTATCCTTTATGCATGCGGTATCGGTTGAGAGGCGGCGTCGCTTATCCGATTTCGTTTCGGTCATACAGCGCGATGATGTACGGGTGGTTCTCGTCGTATTGGGTAAGCGGCCTGGGGTTCTGCACTCTTCCGATGGGGCGGACGCTTTTGCCGGCGACGCCGGTGACGGAGTCGCCCATGTCCTGCCGGCAGGCCTCAATCTTTTCCATAAGCCGTGCGACGATATCCGGATGCTCCGCATAGATGTTCGTCGTTTCGCCGATATCTTCCCGCAGATTGTAAAGCTCGTATACGGTCTCGCTTGCCGCAACGCCTGCGCGGTTCTTCGTTTTGCCCTCCTCTTCATCCATCATGACATATAAATCAAGCGTTCCGTTTTCCGCAACGTTGATCTCTTTCTGTGGCGGACGGGAGACAAAGAGCTTATAATCCCCGACGCGTACGGCTTCCAGTTTGTTCATCATGTAATAGAATACCGTGTCGCGAGGGGATTTTTCGGCATTGGAAAGCAGCAAGTCTGTGATATCCAGCCCATCTATGATTCTATCCGTTGGAATTTTAACGCCGGCAATGCGCGCGAGAGTAGGGTATAAATCCATGGAGGCAACGATTTCGGTATTAACGGACGGCCTGACATGTCCGGGCCAATGCACGATAAATGGAACGCGCATGCCGCCCTCCCAGGTTGTGGCTTTGTTGCCGCGCAGCTTCCCGTTGCTGTCGCCCCTGTCGTTGCGAGAGCCGTTGTCCGATGTGAATATGATGAGCGTATCCTCGAACAACCCACATTTTTCCAATTCATTTACAATTACGCCCATCGCCCAGTCGATCGCCATTACGCACGCGCCATAATCCCCGTTGCGCGAACGCTCCACGAACGTGGGCGCGGCGTACAGCGGTAGGTGCACGTGCATATGCGCGAGATACAGGAAGAACGGACGCCCGCTGTTGGCGCGTATAAATTCCACACTCTTTTCCGCATATCGCTCTGTAATGGAGGTTAAATCCGGCTGTTCCTGTATCACTTGCCTGCCGTGCAGCAATGGAAGCGGGGGCGTGGTTTCGCGGCCGATCATTCTGCCCATATCGTTGCTGAACGGAATGCCGTAATAGTCGTCAAAGCCATGGCTGGTCGGCAGGAATTCGTCCTGGTCGCCGCAATGCCACTTGCCTACGTGCATGGTCGCATAGCCCGACTGTTTGAGAAGGTCGGCTATGGTGATTTCATCGGGATGCAGGCCGATATCCTGCCCGGGGAACAGCACGATGTCGCCGTCCAGATCGCCGAAGCTGATGCGCGGCGGATAGCAGCCCGTCATCATGGCCGCGCGTGAGGGCGAGCAAACGGGGGAGGCCATGTAGAAATCCGTAAAGCGCATGCCGTCCGCCGCTAACCGGTCGATATTCGGCGTATCGTTGTTGACGGAGCCGTAGCATCCGAGATCCCCGTATCCGAGGTCGTCGCAGTTGACAAGAATAATGTTGGGTTGTTTACGCATGGTCCTTACTCCTTGATAGAAATCGTTTCATTGGCGTCGCGGGAAAACCGGAGCAGCAGCGCTTTAAGCTCCTGCCTGATCTGCGCATATGCCGGAGCGCTTATGAGGTTGTTTTGCTCCAGAGGGTCGTTACCCAGATCGAACAGATACTTTTGAGAATATTCGGCGGCCACTCCGTCGTCGTCCCACGGGTTGAGCTCCGGGGCGTGGATAGCGTATTTATAGCGCTCCGTGCGTACGCAGCGGCCGACATAGCTTTCGCTGATCTGCAGGTAGACGGCGTTCTCCCAATTGGCTGAATCGGAAATGCGCACAAGACTCCGGCCCCTTACGCCGGATGCGTCTGCGCCCGCCATGTCCAGCAGAGTCAGGGGCAGATCTATCAGGCTGACAAGCTTTTCTTCCTTTATCCCCGCGGCGAAGCCTGCGCCTTTAATAAGCAGCGGCACATGTATGGTGTTTTCAAAGCTGTTGCGCTTATAGTCGTCGTATCCGCCGTTGGGGGATACTTCGCTCAGCAGCGTCCGAAAATGACAGCCATGATCGCTTGCGTATATCACGGCGGTATCGTCGTAAATGCCCTTCTCTTTCAGGAAGGCGCAAAGCCTGCCGAAGTTCCTGTCCAGCGCGTGGCAGCAACCCAGGTAATCCGGATAATACGATTCCCAGTCCCCCAGGCCGGGCGGAAGATCGGCGGGTTGCTCGTAGGTTTCGAACAACTCGCGCACGCCGTCTGGCGCCTCGAAATTGTTATGGTCGTTCTGGTGGTGCGGCTCGATATGGGATACGAACAGGAAGAACGGCTTTTCACTGTTATAATCGCGCAGATAATCCAACGCGAAATCCGTGATGCAGTCCGTCCTGTACCCCTTGAATTCCACCCTGCGGTTATCCTTATCAAATACATGCCCGTCGTAGCCGTGGGAGGTGGATTCGAGCAAATCCGATACCATCCAGTAATCGTCATAGCCGCCCCTGCGGGACAGCGGAACAGGTTTTACGATATCATCTGTAATGCAGGCGTCGTTGTTGTCGCTGCCCAGGTGCCACTTCCCGACATACGCGACATTGTACCCCGCGCGCCGCATACGCCGCGCGAGCGTGTCGATATTTTCCGGCAGCGGAATCCCGTTGCGATGGCAGCCCACTTCTGTGGGGTACAGCCCGGATTGCAGGCAGGCGCGGGCGGGGCCGCAAACCGGCTGTACCGTGTATGTGCTGACAAAGTTCGTCGCTTCCGCCGCGAACGAGTCGAGATGGGGCGTCACGTTGAGCTTTTGTCCATTCACGCCCAGCGTATCAAACCGCTGCTGGTCGGAGAAGAAAAATACGATATTCTGTTTTTTCATGCTTACCACCACTTAATCAGTTCGGTCACTTCATTCCGAAGTTTTATAAATTCAGGGTCCACCACGCTGCGCGGACGGGGCAGATGGTTCTCGATCATGCGCTTGATTTTTGTAGGCTTGTTGGTCAGCACCAGTATTTTTTCGCTCAGATATACGGCTTCCTCGATGTTATGGGTGATGAACAGCACTGTCGTTCCGGTGCGCTGCCATAACTTGACCAGTTCATCCTCCAGTTTAAAGCGCAGCTCGATATCCAGTTGCCCATACGGCTCATCCATCAGCAGCAATTCAGGTTTGGTGGCAAACGCGCGCGCGATGACGACTCGCTGCAGCATGCTCGCGGATAATTCGTTGGGGTAGTATTTTCGAAAGGCGTTCAGGCCTACGATTTCCAGAACTTCGTCCAGCGCCTCTTTTTTTGCATGCGCGTGCACACCCTTGATTTTCAGCCCAAACCCCACGTTCTCTTCCACATTCAGCCAAGGCATGGTGGAGTTCTCCTGGAATATATAGGAAATGTTGTGCTTGTGCATATCGACAGGCTCGTCGTTGACCAGTATCTCGCCAGAGGTGGGGGTGTAAAGTTTGGTAAGGCTGTTCAAAAATGTCGTTTTTCCGCAGCCCGTGGGTCCGACCACGCACATAAACTCGCGTTCCATCACGTCGAAGGATACATCGTCGAGCACGAGCAAATCGCCGAATTTCTTGGTAAGGTTTCTGACCTTTACTTTCACTTTCTCCATTTGCGCGTCCTCCTACAGGGTCTTATCCATGTGGCTAGTGATTTCCTCGCGAAGCGTCAGGAAAGCCGGGTCCGTATAATTGCGCGGCCGCGGGAAGCCAATTTTATACTCTTTTTTGATTTTCGTCGGGCAATTGGTCAGCAGGACTATCCTGTCGGCCAGATAAATCGCTTCTTCAATGTTATTGGTGACGAATAGGATGGTGCGCTTCTCCGTTTCCCAGATGCGGATCAGTTCCTGCTGCATGAGGTAACGTGTCTGCGCGTCCAGTGCGCCGAACGGTTCATCCATGAACAACACGACCGGCTCGTTGCAGTATGCCCGCGCGATGCCGACGCGCTGCTGCATGCCGCCCGAAAGCTGGTTGGGAAAGCGGTTTTCAAAGCCTTGCAATCCAACCAGGTCGATGTAATGCTTTGCCTTTTTCTGCCGTTCCGCCTTGTTGACGCCGCGCATTTTCAAACCGTATTCCACATTGCCCATGACGGTCAGCCACGGATAAAGCGCGATGGATTGGAAAACGAACCCTCTGTCGGGACCGGGCTTGGTGATCAGTTTATCGTTTACGTATACGGTGCCTGTCGACGCGGATTCCAGCCCGCTCAACACGTTGAGCGTGGTGGTTTTGCCGCACTGGCCGGGCCCGAAAAGCACCACCAGTTCGTTTTCATGTACTTCCAAGTCGATATTCTCTATCACGCGCGTCGTTCCGCGCTTTGTCGTAAAGGTCTTGCTGACGCCTTTCGCGACAATAATGTTGTTTATATTCCTCTTTTCGTCCATTTGCACAGCTTTGCCTCCACTCCCCGCATGATGATCGCCAGTATGAACCCGACGATTCCGATGGCGATGACGCCCACAAGCGTATTTACCGCGTTATTCGTTTCCTGACTGCTGATGATGATCCAGCCCACGCCTTCGGAGGAACGTATCATTTCAGCCGCGACGATCGTCGCCCAACTGGAGGAAAGCGCGACCTGCAGGCCCGCGAATATATACGGCACGGAGCTTGGAAGGACCACGCTCGTAAATATCTGTCCGTCGCTCGCGCCCAGCATTTTGGAGCAGCCGACCAGCACCGGGTCTACGCTTTTCGCTCCCGCGTAGGAATTGATGGTCGTGTTCATGAAGGACGCAAGGAATATCAAAAACCACTTGGAGCCTTCGCCGATTCCAAACCATACGATCGCGATGGGAATCCATGCGATAGGAGGGATGGGGCGAAACACTTCGAACAGCGGCCGGAATATCGCGGCAACCGCTTTATACCAGCCCATCGTGATGCCCAGCGCGATACCGCACAGCGAGCCCACGATATAGAACGGCATTACGCGCATCAGGCTCCAGTAAATGTGTATATACATCGGATAGGGGCCGATGGGCTCGGCAAAGCTTTTGAAGAAAGCCCCCAAAGCGACGACGGGCGAAGGCATCAGCCTGCCCAGCGATGTGAACATTGTGGAAAACTGCCACAGAAGCAAAAATACAAATATCGATAGTGACGCCCGGAGTATATTCCGGCGCTTGTTTTGTATACTCTGAGTCACGAATGCGCCCTGCCCTTCACAAGTACTTTTTCAACGAGCATTAATATGGCGGCGAGCACCGCGCCTATGATGCCGATTGTGATCATACCCACGATGATGATATCCGGGCGGTATATTCCGCGGCTTTGCTGAATCATAAAACCAAGACCCTGCGTGGAGGCGATGAGCTCGGCGGCGACAATCGTCGTCCATGCCGCGCCCAGGGCTACGCGCACGCCCGTCATGATATAGGGCAGCGAGGTGGGGATGGCGATTTGGGTGAGCATTTGCCAGTTGGTCGCCCCGAACGTACGCGCTACCCAGATATGCACGTCCTTTGTTTGCTTGATGCCAGAATATGCGTTGAGCAGCACCGGCACGACTGCCGAGATGAATATAACCGTAACCTTGGAAGCGAATCCGATGCCCATCATGATGATCATCAGTGGTACCCACGCTACGCCGGGGATGGGCTTAAGCAGATCGAACAGCGGGCGAACATAATTGTCTACCGCGTCGTACCATGCCATGGCGATCCCCAGCGGCACGCCGGCCAATATGGCCAGGAGGTAGCCGGTCAGAGTGATTTTCAGGCTGGAAGCGGCATGATCCAGCAATACGGCGCCGTCCGGGTTGGGGTTCGAGAATTTATCGATGAACGAGGAAAACACTTTTACCGGGCTGGGCAGCGTTTTGTGCGATACCAGTTTGAGTACGTCGGTACACACATACCAGATGGACAGGAATAAAAGTACCGAGCATATGCTTATCAATATATAAAGCCATGCTTTGCTTTTTTTCATAACGTCTCCTCTTGTGGAAAAGGGACTTGTAACAGTCCCTTTTCCACAGTTTGTTCTATGGATGAGCGTTGTTATTGATCCTGATAGACATTGATTTTGATGCCGTAGATTTCCTCGAGTATGGACGGGTCGACGCCCGTCGCGATGTTCGGATAATCTGCGGGATCTATTTTGCCGTCGTCCACATAGAACTTGCCCATGCCAAACAGCACGGCGCCGAACTTGTAATCGGGCGCGGTCATAATATCCTTGTCGACGAAATCGCGCTCCTTGATCTCGTTGTTCATCTGGGTTTCGTCGTATTCACGGCCGTTTTCATTGAAATACTGCATGCAGACGTCATAAACCAATTTGTCGTCATTGCCAAGCAACTCCTGCGCGCGGTATATGATCTCCATAAACCTCTTGACCAGGTCGCGATGCGCGGTCAGAAACTCTTTATCCACGCATACGCCGTCCATTAGGGTAATGCCGGAAGTATCTTCCAGCGTCGCGACATTCACCATGCCCGCTTCCTCCAGTTGATAGGTATACGGGGGCGAGGAGGCTATGGCGTCTCCTTCGCCGGACAGGAACGCCTGCGCGGCGGGACCGTGGTCCATGGACAGCATCTTGTAGTCGGAAGCCGTCAGGCCGAATTTATTCATCCATGTAATGACGTTGAACTGCGCGGAAGTGCCCAGCGGCCCAAGTATGGTCAAGCCTTTGAGCGTATCGACGCTGCCGTAAATATTGGGGTATCCCTCGACATTCCCTTTTTCCTTGAGCACCGGGCTGTCAGGACGAACATATACCGCCAGACCGGTAGCCGTATTGATCTCGCCAATCCAGGTCACATCGCCTGCCGCGACGGCATATACGGTTGCAAGACCGTTAAGCGCGATATCCAGTTGTTTTGCTGCGAGCGCCTCGTTGATGGGCGCGCCGGTGGGGAACAGTAC
>JAEWWD010000148.1 GCA_023396535.1 Bacillota bacterium | reverse complement strand
GCCCTGCTGCGTCGTTAAAATCTCGAAATAGCGCTGCTATTCCTTCGATTTTACTCCTTGCAGGACACAAAATCATCTCGTCAATCCAGCATCCTTCATTTCATCAGTGCTCACCCGGTCGGCTGCGCTCCGCGGGGCGGGAAAACGCCCCACTGCGGCATTTTCTGATCCGCCCTTCGAGCCCCTTTGAACATCGGCACCAAACAAAACAGCCACCCAAGGGTGGCTGTTTTCTTTGGTGGGGATGGAGGGGCTCGAACCCCCGACCTCTTCGATGTGAGCGAAGCGCTCTAACCTGCTGGGCTACATCCCCGTGAGGCGCGTATATAATATTACCGCAAACGCCGGTCGTTTGCAAGACTGAATTTCTCCCGATAGGCGCTTTCCGCCGCCCCGCCCCGTGCGGCGTATGATGGCGGTTTCCCACGCATATTTCGCGCATTTGCGCGCCGCGCCGTTCACGCATTGACGGCCGCACGCATATACTATATTGGGGAGGCGTACGCATGGAGATACGCATACGGCCGCGACGGAAAAAGGTGTGGTTGGTATTGGTTGCCGCGGCGCTTCTGTTTGCGCTGTCTGCGGCGCTTGTCAACGCGCAGTTGAGGCCCGCCATGGAGCAGCTCGCGAAAACGCGCGTGCAGGCTGTGGCGTCCGATGCGATGTATGAAGCGGTACTCGACTGTATCAACGCGCAGCCGGAGGACGTATCTTACGTCGACATCCTGCAAACAAACGATCAGGTCTATTATGTAGAGATCAACAACAAGGCCCTCGCGCTGCTGTCTGCCCAATGCGCGCGGGCGGTGCAGGATCGCCTGCTCTCGGTTGGAGAACAGGGCATTGCCGTACCTATGGGCACGGCGTCGGGGCTTCCGCTGTTCGCAGGCTCGGGGCCTATGCTGCGCATGACGTTCACGCCGGAAAGCAGCGCGCAGGCAACGTTCTCCAGCGAATTCCGGACGGCCGGCATCAACCAGACTCTGCACCGGATACAGATGAGGATCACTGCCCAGATCGCCGTGGTGCTGCCTGGCAGCACGATGTCTATCACGGCGCAGACGGAGGTCCCGGTGGCGGAGCATATCATCGTGGGCAAAGTGCCCGAAGCCTTTACCGATGTCAACAACGAAGAGGATATGCTCAACTTAATTCCGGATTCCTGGTAAAGCCATATGCCGAATCAAAGTGCTGTCAGCGCTTTGACGACTGGATGCCGGTCGTATTCTGCGCCTTGTTGCGCTTTTGTTGCGGGCACAGTCGATCGGCTTTGCGTATTACCTCGATTCCCTGTATAATGAGCGCTAGATATGGCATCTGTATATGGGGGTGTGCGATATATGGGTAAGTCGAACAAGCGCATGAGCAAGCGCACGCGGTCGTGGATCGCTCTGTTACTGGTGCTGGCGCTTCTTTTCGCCATCGACTACTTCATGGGCGATCCCGCGGATGTGCTTCAGGCGTTCGGCACACTGTATACGGAAGCCTCGCAGCCTGCGAGCGCCGGGCATCCATCCGTCACCCCCGGGCCCGAAGCGTCGGGCACGCTGGACGTGTACGTGCTGGACGTAGGGCAGGGCGACAGCATATTCCTGCGCGGCCCCTCGGGGAAAACCATGCTGGTGGATGCAGGCACTTCGGACATGGCCGATCGCATAGACGATTTCCTGCAGGCACAGCATGTGACCCGGCTGGATGTTGTCATAGGCACCCACCCGCACGCGGACCATATCGGCGGCATGAAGGAGATCATCTCCAAATATGAGGTCGGCACATATTATATGCCGGACGCTGAAACAAACACCAATGTGTTTGAAAAGCTGCTGGACGAGCTGGATGCGCGCGATATCCCCATTGAACAGGCGGCCGGCGGGTCGAACTCCTTTATCGAATGGGACGATTCCACCGAGGTGCGCATATTCTCCCCGCTGCCCAACGTTATATACCCCGACCTGAACAATGAAAGCGTGGTCTGCCGCGTCAGCTACGGCGATACTTCCATATTGCTCACCGGCGATGCTGAGTCTTTCGCGGAGGAGGCGTTTATGAAGGAAATACCGAGAAGGCTGATGCATTCGACGGTGCTCAAACTGGGGCATCATGGTTCAAGCACCTCCACGACCACCGCACTTCTGAATGTCGTTGATCCGGAGCTCGCCGTCGCGAGCCTGGGGGCGGATAATGAATACGGACATCCGCACCAGGAGACTCTTGATAAACTCAAGGATGCGGGTATTGAGCTGCTGCGTACGGATTTGAACGGCGTTATCCATATCACGTTCGACGGTACGGCGTATACCGTGGAAACGGAGCGGTAAATAGCCGGAAATATACCGCTGTGAGGCTGTTTTACCAAGGCTTTACGCTGCGTCGCTGGTATGCTTTTGGTATTGCCTGTTACAATGTTATAGGGTATACTATATCAGCCGGACGCAGCGGCTTTTATTGCTGTGTTCAGAATGCCGAACAGGCGGCATGCGGAGCAAAAGGAAACTCTTTCCACGGCCATTGAGACCGGCGGCCAAGAAGCATTTCCCAACTCCGGGGCATACAGTGCAGAAAGGCAGGTGAATCCCATGGTTCAGATTTTTAAAACCCGCGAAGGAAAGTTGTATGAACTGCCATGCTTTGAAGAAGGCGCATGGATGCACCTGACCGATCCGGAGGACGCGGAGGTCAAGGCTGTCGTGGAGGAGCTGGGCCTGGAGGAGGATTACCTGCGCGCCGCGCTGGACGAAGAGGAAAGCCCCCGCGTCGAAAGCGACGGCGGGCAGACGCTCATCATCGTGGATCTGCCCACCGTGCAGCCGGAAGGGCGCACGTTCGTATACAATACGATACCGCTTGGGATCATCTATTTTGATCGCGGCATCGTAACGGTATGCCTGAAGGAAAGTACCATACTCGAAAACTTTATGGAAGGCCGTGTGCGCGGCTTTTCCACTGTAAAAAAAACGCGCTTTGTGCTGCAGCTTCTTTACCGCAACGCCTCGCGCTTTTTGCAGTACCTCAAGCAGATCGACAAGGCTTCCATGCTGGTTGAGAACGAGCTGCATAAATCCATGAAGAACCGCGAGCTCATCCAGATGCTCAAGCTGGAGAAGTCGCTGGTCTATTTCTCCACCTCCCTGACCGGAAACGAAATGGTGCTGGAGAAGATGCTCAAAATTGAGGACGTAAAGAAATACCCCGAGGATACCGACCTGCTGGAGGACGTCATTGTCGAAAACAAGCAGGCCATTGAAATGTGTAACATATACCGTGACATTCTCTCGGGTACGATGGACGCGTTTGCCTCCATTATTTCCAACAACCTGAACATCGTCATGAAGCTGCTGGCTTCGCTGACCATCGTATTGTCCATCCCGTCCATCGTCAGCGGCTTTTTCGGCATGAATACCGTTGTACCATGGGAAAACTCGCCGTGGGGCTTTCCCATTATGGTCAGCATTGGGCTGGGACTGGCGGGTATCGTTGCCGTCATACTCTGGCGCAGGAAGATGTTCTAACCTGAATGTCCGGCATTGCGGGGGGTCGGGATACAGCCACCCGTCCCGTCGCAGTGTTTAACAGGCGCGCTATTTGGGACGCCAATCCGACGCAAGGAGATTTGCCCTTGAAGCAATGGTATAGCATACGAGGCGGCAAGCCGCTCGAAGGCACCGTCACGATCAGCGGCGCGAAGAACGCCGCCGTGGCCATTATCCCGGCCTCTATATTGGCCGGCGCGGCCTGTACGCTTGAAAACCTGCCCGATATCGAGGATGTCAACATACTGCGCGAGATTCTCACCAATATCGGCGCCGATGTTAGCTTTACCCCCGGCGGCGGCATGCGCGTGGACCCGACCGGAATCAATCAGTATTCCGTTACATTCGATATGGTGAGCTCGCTCCGCGCTTCCTATTATCTGCTGGGCGCCATGCTGGGGCGCTACGGCCACGCGGAACTGGCTCTGCCCGGCGGCTGCGTCATAGGACCGCGGCCCATCGACCAGCATATCAAGGGCATGCGCGCGCTGGGCGCAGACGTCGTATTGGAGGATGGCTTAGTCAAGGCGCGTGCAAAGAGGCTCATCGGCACCGAGATCTATTTCGACGTCGTCAGCGTCGGCGCTACCATCAACGTCATGATGGCTGCCGTGATGGCCGAAGGGCAAACGACGCTTTCCAACGCGGCCAAGGAACCGCATGTGGTGGATGTCGCCAACTTCCTCAACATGATGGGCGCGCGCGTAAAGGGCGCGGGCACGGACGTTATCCGCATCACGGGCGTACCGCGGATGCACGGCTGCAATTACGCCATCATACCCGATCAGATCGAGGCGGGCACCTACATGATCGCGGCGGCGGCCACCGGCGGCAACGTTATCATCAAAAACGTAATCCCCACCCATTTGGAGGCTATTTCAGCCAAGCTCATGGAAAGCGGCGCGACCGTCATAGAAGGCGACGACGGCCGGGAATTCTACATACAGGTCGTCGGCTGCGAGCGGCCGCGCGCCATCAATATCAAGACGCTGCCCTACCCCGGGTTCCCCACCGATCTGCAGCAGCCCATGATGGCATATCTCGCGCGGGCGAACGGTAACAGCTTCATTATGGAGAATATTTTCGAGGAACGCTTCAATCACGTGGGCGAGCTGCAGCGCATGGGCGCGGCCATCACGCTTAACGGGCGCACCGCCATGATCGAGGGGGTGGAGCGTCTGACGGGCGCGCCATTGTATGCAAGCGATCTGCGTGCGGGCGCCGCGCTCATCGTGGCGGCGCTTTCGGCAAAAGGCGTTTCCGACGTGCATAATATTGAGTTCACCGACCGGGGCTATGAGCGCATGGAACAAAAGCTGTCCGCATTGGGCGCGGATATCAGGCGCTGCAAGTCATAAAACCTGTACGGAATTTTACTAAATTGCATCTAGAATGAGCACTGTCAGGGATATACATTATACATCATCTATGTCATAATGGGTGTAACATTGCCGGCAAGCCTCGCGGTGATCTGCAGGCACCGGCTTTTGTGTATCTTTATGTCTGGGGGAGTTGGGATTCTATGGCAAATGATCTATTTGGCGGACTGGGAGGACTCATGAAGGGGTTGTCCGGCTTCATGCCCAAGGATGATCCAAACGTGAAGGTGATGACGGCGCAAACGGATCTGAACGATCTTCTTGCGCAGGAAACTGAGCTGTATGCGGCCATAGGCAAAAAGGCCGTTTCAAAATACGGTGCGGACGTGTTTTCGGAGGAAGGCGCGCGACTTAGGCTGCTCAGGGAAAACATCTCCCAGGCACAAGCCAAGCTGGATGCGGCCGTCGCCGAAAAGGAAGGCAAGGAGAAGCAGGAGCGCGAAGCGCTCGAAAGCTCCACCTGTCCCTCCTGTTCACATCAGAATCCCGAGGGCGTCAAGTTTTGCCAGGAATGCGGCGCCAAGCTGGGGGCGGGCGCGAAGCTCTTCTGCGGAGAGTGCGGCGCCGAGAACCCGCGCGGCACGCGCTTCTGCGGGGAATGCGGCGCGAAGCTGCCCCAGTAAGGCAATTACTGCCGGCCTAAGGAGGGTACTCAATGGCGACTTATCAGCAGCCCTGCATGCATTGCGGACTTTTGCTGGAGCGGGACGCCCGCTTTTGCCCCCGCTGCGGCAGCGCAAGCCCGTTCGGGTATCTGTGCCCTACGTGCCTGAGGCCCATACAGAAGGGGTACGCGGTCTGCGCCGGCTGCGGGCGGCCGCTGTATGTCGCCTGCCCGTCGTGCAAAGGGCAGACATTTGTGCAGGAGCGCTGCGAACAATGCGGCGCAAGCCTTATGGTGCCCTGCGCCAATCGCAGGTGCGGCCAGATGCAGTTCTTTCAGAATACAAAATGTACGGCCTGCGGCAAGAAGATGCCCAATCAAAAATAAATATAGTACTGGAATGTTGGGAGGATAGAAATGCTCAAGTCCTTTACGCGCAATTATGAGGATAATTCAACCGAAGCCGGCTTTCAGTTTACGTTCTATTGCGATATCTGCCAGGACGGCTATAAAAGTTCCTTTATAGAAAGCGAAACCTACCGCAAAGGCCGCGGCCTGCGCGGTATCGCGCAGGGCGCGGGCATCGTGGGAAACCTGCTCGGCCTTGGGGGCATCGGGTACAGCATAGAGCGGGGAGGCAACGTGCTGTCCGAGCGTTTCGAGGGACAGAGCCCCGAATGGCACAAGGAGCACGAGCTGGCGTTCGAACGCGCGCAGAACGAGGCGCAGCAGCACTTCCATCGCTGCCACGGTTGCCATCAGTGGGTGTGTGACGCGGACTACAACGAAGACGAAGGGCTTTGCGTGGAGTGCGCGCCGCGCCAGGAGGTATATGTCGCCAAGGCGCGGGCTACCGCCATGCAGCGCAACATCGACGAAGAAGCCCAGACGGCGACAGTGTGGAAGAGGAGGCTCGAAAGCAAAACCACGGTATGCCCTGTTTGCGGGAAGCCCGCCGGAAGCGGCAAATTCTGCAACAACTGCGGCGCCAGCATGGCGCGCGTAGCCTGCCCGGCCTGCGGTGCGCTGATGGCGCCGGGCGTGAAATTCTGCAACGAGTGCGGCGCGAACATGGCGGCGCCGCGCGCAATGAAATGCCCGTCCTGCGGGGCGGAGGCTTCGCCCGGCGTTAAGTTTTGCGGCGAATGCGGAGCGAAACTTGGTTAAGAGTAAGTCAAAACTCATCTAAGAGATTAAAGGGGGTATATCAGATGGCATATTGTGTAAAGTGCGGTGCGCAATTGGCGGATAACGCGCGCTTCTGCACCAGTTGCGGAGCGGATCAGGGGACGCTGGAACAACCCGCCGAACAGGCGCAGCCTCAGTATGGGCAGCCGTATGCGCAGCCCGCAGCCGTTCAGCCCGGCAATCAGCAGCAGGGGTATACGCAGGCGAACTATTCCCAGCCCGCCTACGCGCAGCCCGGCTACGACGCCCGCCAGAGCGCGCCCAAGTCCATGGAGGCGGCGGCGCCGCCGATGGGGACATGGGGATACGTGGGCAGCCTGCTCCTGATGGGTCTTCCGGTTGCAGGTTTTATTCTTGCGATCGTGTGGGCCTGCGGCGGGACGAATAATGTCCACCGCCGCAATCTCGCTCGTGCGATGTTGATCCTAATGGCCATTGGAATTGTTCTTGGCATACTGCTTTCGACGGCCATTATCTCTCTTGTCAGCGGCTTTATGCAGGAGATGGGCGGCGGCGATTTCATGTACAATTGGCAGTTGGGTATGATACTGTCTTCCCTGCTGTAAGTATTTCGCAATCATAACGTATAAGGAGGAATCATACCATGGCATTTTGTGGACAATGCGGCGCTAAAATAGACGATGGCGCGCGTTTCTGCCCGAGCTGCGGCGCTGTACAGTCATCTGAAGGCGCGGTGCAGCCGGAAGCCGCTCCCCAGCAGACATGGCAGCCAACGCCCCAGGCCGCCCCGCAGCAGGACACCGGCTATCAGCAGGCGCAGCAGGGCTACCAGCAGGGCGGGTACCAGCAGTACCAGCAGCAGTATCAGCAGCCCCAGCCCGAGCGGACGTACGAGCCGGATGGCGACCCGCGTACGCTCGGCATAGGCGCGATCACCATGTTCTCGTACAGCGGGCTTTTGTTCCTTCTTCCACTGCTCATATGCAAGAACTCCCGTTTCGCGCGGTACCACGCGAGCCAGGGGCTCAATCTGCTGCTGGCGGGCGTAGCGTACTGCATCGCGAGCGCCATACTGACGGCGATCGGCTTTGCAATCTCGCTGGGCTTTGGCGCAATACTTTCCACACTGGTAGGCATCGCGGGTCTGGCGTTGCCGGTTTTGGCTATATTTGGAATCGTGCATGTCTGCAAGGGCGAGATGAAGCCTATGCCCCTTATTGGCGGGATTCAGATCATCAAGATGTAATTCTGTTCGTAGTATTGACGGGGCGGTCTTATGACCGCCCCGTCAGGCCATCTGCAAAGTCCTGCGGACTTTGCAGATGGGTTTTTCCACGCATTTTTGCTGTTCGGCTCTTTCATTCTGAAAGAGGCTGTCACAGCAAAAAGCGCGCAAGGTGTCAT
>JAEWWD010000146.1 GCA_023396535.1 Bacillota bacterium | reverse complement strand
CCCCTGGGCACAATGCCAACCCCCATACGAAAGCGCCCTTATGGGCGCTTTCGTACTTTATCAAAAAGTGCCTTCGGCACTTCAGTCCATCGGCAGGGTTGCCGATGGGCTGAAGCGCCCTGACGGGCGCTTTCGCTTTTCTATAACAGGTATATCGTGATTAGAAATTTACATAGGCATTTCTTTGAGTACGCGTTTGAAACGTGCTACAATACAACTATTGTTGGTACAGCGAGGGGGGACTGTATGGGTGCGACGGTGATGATGTTCCTTGTGATACTCTTCCTGCCAAGGCTGATTATGCTGGCGGCGGATAAGTTTGCGGCGCTGAAGACATTGGGGCCGGTTTTTCTGTGTTATGCGGCGGGGCTGCTGCTGAGTTTTCTGTTCCGCGCGACAGGGGCGGATATCCCGCTAGCGTCGGACTTTGCCTCCGTGCTCGTGCTTATCGGCATGCCGCTCATATTGTTTTCGGCGGATATTCCCGCCATGAAACGTATGGCGCGCCCCATGCTCGTTTCCTTCGGCCTGAATACGCTTGCGGTGGTATTAATAGCCGCCGCGGCGTTCTTTGTATTCCGGACCAGAATACCGCACGCCGAGGACGTCAGCGGCATGCTGACCGGGGTATATATCGGCGGAACGGCGAATTTGATCGCTGTAGGCAGCGCTATGAACGCAAGCACCGAGCAGATTGTACTCCTGCAGACTTCCGATATGATCGTGGGCGGCATCTATTTCTTTTTGCTGCTGTCGGCGCTGCCTGCCCTGTTGAAACGAATACTGCCCGCATATCCTTTTGCGGGAAAATCCGCCGAAAAGGAGCGGGCGCTTGCCTACGCGGCGGCGTTCAGCGGCAAAAAGCAAAGCATAAAGCCGATTGTCGCATTCTTACACAGGCTTTTGCTTGTGTTGCTGGCCTGCGCGTGCGTGGCTGTCGCGATGGGGGCGGCGTTGTTGCTTCCAAGCGCCTATGGCAATACCGGAATGGCGAAATTGTCAGAACATACGGCGGCTGTGCTTCTTATCGTCACAACCGCCGGTATTGCGCTTTCCTTTATACCCGCCGTACGGAATGCGCACGGCTCCTATAGTTCGGGGCAGTACTGCCTGTTGATGTTCTCCGTCGTTATGGGGCTGAGCTTTGATATCACCGCGGTCGGCAATGCGCTCACATTGCTGTTCATGGTGCTGCTGGTCCAGTTCGGTACTGTGCTGCTGCATCTTTTGTTGGCGCGGTTGGGCAGGATAGACCGCGATACCATGCTTATCACTTCCACAGCCGGCATATTCGGGCCGCCGTTCATAAT
Organism: Bacillota bacterium; assembly: GCA_023396535.1. Classification (GTDB taxonomy): domain Bacteria; phylum Bacillota; class Clostridia; order Christensenellales; family CAG-138; genus JAEWWD01. The sequence continues at coordinate 21,239 of JAEWWD010000146.1, read as the reverse complement.
TCCCGTCGCGAACGCACTTCATAACGACGAGATCATACTTCCCGGCATACTCTGCGGCATACTGGGATTTGCGATGGGTAATTATCTGGGGCTTGGTATGAATATGGTGCTGCGGCTGTTCGCGTAGCGCAGTACTACTTGTCGTATACGCTGTGGTAGGCGCTTTGCGCCAACTCTGTGGCGAGTTCGCTGAACGCTTCCGCCTCCGGCTGATCCGGCGTGTACAGCGTGAACAGGTGTTTGTCGTACTGCCAGGAGGCAAGATATCCGCCGGATTTGATGGTTTTCACGACGATGATGGCCCACCAGTCCGCGCCGTCTATGCTCATGGCGTTCTCTTCTTCCTCGAATTCTTCGTAAATGCCGGAAATATCTTCGTTCTCATCGTCGGAGACCGCCGTGCGGTAGGTGTAGGAAGCGCCGTCGAGCGAAAACTGCACCTGCGCGAGCCGATCGTCTATAATCGAGTAGGTCATGTCGGTCGCGTCTTTGGGCGCGTCGATGGAAAGGCCGAGCTTCTCAAACGCAGCGGAATTCTCCACCTCCACGACGGGGTTGGGGAGCTGCGCGCCGGTGTTCTGCTGCGTGGTGCAGCCTGCAAGCGGCAGGGCGGCAGCGAACAGTAGCGCGAATACTATGATAAATGCCCTGTTCTTCTTATTCTTCATGCATATTCCTCCATTCCTGCGCCTTAACGGCGCTTGCCCGAAAGACGCATAACAGCTCTTCATGGTTCCATGCTTCGGATACAATGTTATGAAAAACGCCGCGGTCATGCGCCGGAATTGGTTGTAGCAAAGCATTCTTTTTGCTATGCTTTAAGAAATTGACGGGAGTATTGGAGGGTTTCATGTCAAAAATGGGACGACCTGTTATGCAGTTTATCCTTACGATTTGCAGTGTATTTATCGTCGTATTCGGGCTAAAGCTGTTTAACCAGTACTTATTATTTAAGTTTTCCCTAATTTCCCGCATGGGTCTGATGATTATTACGCAATGGACGCTCTTCTTTGTCCCGGGCCTACTCATGCTGACGCAAAATGAGAAACTGAGCGACATTGGATTCTCGAACGAAAGAATACCGAAACAAATTCTCCTCGGCATATTGCTGGCGCTGCTGATGTCTGCAATTCTGACCGTACTTCCCATATTGGTGGGATTGAAAGATATGGTTGGAAGCGCTTCTTATACGCATGCATGGCAGTTTGCCTTCGAATTTGTCTATAAAGTATTAGGAGTAGCACTTGCGGAAGAGCTCGTGTTCAGAGGATATCTGTTTTACAAACTGCTGGAAATAGAAGATTCCCGTTGGTTGGCAATCATCGTATCCTCAGTGCTGTTTGGTCTGTTTCATATTTTCAGCGGCAATCCGGTTCAGGTTTTTATGACTGCCGTCATTGGCTTTATCTATTGCATATACAGGGAGAAGTTCAGGGATTGCACGCTTCTTTCCCTGATTATTGCGCATGGCTTGTATGATGGCATGATTGTGCTGTGGGTTTCCTGCTTGTGAAATTGCCGCCGTGTCAGAAACGGACGTTTTGATACTAAAACGTCCGTTTCTGGCAATCCTGTTGCCGTCAGAAGCTCCTTCGGCAGAAACTAATCGATCAGAAATCGCTCAGTTGCGCCCGTATCGCCTGCTCCGCCTCCAAAAAGGGTACGCCGTGCTCTTCGGCCAGCCGCGCGATATCGTCGTATTCGGGCTTTGCCCGCTTGACGCCGTATCCTTCTGTACGTTTGATACGTACGTCCCCCATGTTAGTGGAAATGGTTTCGCTGCTCCGCGCAAGCATGTACCGTTCGCAGGGGAATTTGCGTATGCCGATGGTGGTGGTATGGCGGAACAGGGCACAAGCGAGTCTGTCGGCGTCGCCTTCCAGGCAAAGGCAGACGATGACAAAGCCGGGCCTGTTTTTCTTCATGAGCACCTGCTGCACGTATACGTCCAGCGCACCCTCTTTTAGCAGCGCCTGCGTTGCGCATCCAATGGCTTCAGGGGTCATATCGTCCAAGTTGCAGCGCAATTCCACCGCCCGCCCGTTCGGACCGCCCGTCGTTCCTAAAGCGCCTTGTTCAAAAAGGAATGCGCGCACGCAGTTGGCGGTGGGGAAATCCTTCTTGCCCATTCCATAGCCGACGCGTTGTGCGGCCATGGCGGGCATGGGGCGGAAGGCCGAGGAAAAATGCTTCAGGAGCGCGGCGCCCGTGGGCGTACACAATTCGCCCTCCGTGCCGTCGGAATAGGCCGGCACGCCCAATAGAAGCCGCGCCGTCGCGGGCGCGGGTACGGGCAGCACGCCGTGCGCCGTGCGCACCTTACCGCTGCCCACATGTACGGGGGAGGCAGCTATTTCGACAATTTTCAGCAAATCGACCAAAAGGCAAAAGCCTACGATATCCGCAACGGCGTCCAAAGCGCCGACCTCGTGGAAATGGACGAGTTCTACTTCCTTGCCGTGCGCGGCGGCTTCCGCATCCGCCAGCAGTGCATACACGTGCAGCGCGTTACGCCGTACGGATTGAGGAATGTCCATACCTTCGATGAGCAGGCGGATATCCGCGAGCGACGAGCAGGTATGGCTGTGTCCGCGTTCATGCTCACTCTGTTCGTGGGCATACGCGTGTTCATGTGCGTGATTATGCGTATGTTCGTGATCGTGCGCGTGTTGATGCCTGTGCGCGGGCAGATCGGCTTCGTCACCGCAGCCTTCTTCCTCGCCATGCACCGTCACAAGCAACCGTGTGCCCCGTATGCCGCATTTTTCATCGGAGACCGCCGCTACCCGTACGCCGGGCAGCAGCGCGTTCATAGTAGACAAGAACGTCTCTTTATCGTCCAATAGCTCGTAAAGCGCGGCGCAAAGCATATCGCCCGCCGCGCCCATGTTGCATTCCAGGTACAGCGACCTCATTGCGCGCCCTCCATACTGTTGATGATGTGCGCGAGATACCCCGCGCCAAAGCCGTTGTCTATGTTTACCACGCTGACCCCACTTGCGCAGGAATTCAGCATGCTTAAAAGCGCGGCCACGCCGCCGAAGCTTGCGCCATAGCCCACGCTGGTGGGTACGGCGACGACCGGGCAGGATACCAACCCGCCCACCACGCTCGCAAGCGCGCCTTCCATGCCCGCGACGGCGACCACCGCCCGTGCGGTCTGCAGTTCGGGCAGGTGCGCGAGCAGCCTGTGCAGGCCGGCGACGCCCGCGTCGTATACGCGCGTCACGCGGCTACCGAGTGTTTCCGCCGTCAGCGCCGCCTCTTCCGCAACGGGCATGTCGCTGGTGCCGGCGGACACCACCACGACGAAGCCATTCTGCAGCTTATCAATACTGCGGTCGACTACGCCAAGCCGCGCCTCCGTATGGTATTCGAACGGGAAACGCTCCGCCAGCTTGTCCGCGACGTCGGCGCCTATCCGCGTCACGAGTATATCCCGGGTACCGCGCTTTCGCATAGCGTCCACGATACCGGCTATCTGTACGAATGTTTTACTTTGCCCGAATATGACCTCCGCGACGCCCTGCCGCAGAGCGCGGTGGTGGTCCACTTTCGCATAGCCGAGCTCCTCGAACGGGGCGATGTTGAGCTGATCCGCCGCGTGCTCCGGCGCTATCGCGCCGTTTTGCACAGCCCGCAGCAGATGAAGCAATTCCTGCCTATCCATTTTCTGCTCCTGTAAGTACTTTCTTCCTAATATATTAATGTTTACGGTTTGTCCCTATCATAGCATGCGCATGTCCAATCAGGGAAGCCCGCCGCTATCACACAAAAGCTGTATGGCTTCGAGACCGCACTCATCCATCAGGCGGTCGTCGAAAAGCAGTTCGCGCGGCCGTCCGCTTGCTGCGATTTGTCCGCATTTGAGCACCAGCACGCGGTCGCACAGATCCACGGCGAGCGCGAGATCATGGGTGGCGATCAGCTTCGTTTCTTTCAATTGCGCGAGCAGACGGATGAGGGAACGGCGCGCTTTCGGGTCCAGAAACGCCGACGGTTCGTCGAACAACAGCGCTTCGGGGCGCATACACAGCACTGTGGCGATGGCGGCGATACGCTTTTCCCCACCGGACATCCGAAGCGGTGAGCGATCCCGAAGGTGTTCTATATGAAGCGTTTTCAATGTTTCGTCGACCCGCGCCTGTACTTCCTCTTCATTTACGCCGTAATTGCGGGGGCCGAACGCGATATCCTCCCGCAGTACGGGCATAAAGAGCTGGTCGTCCGGATTCTGGAATACAAGGCCCACTTTGGAGCGTATTTCCGTCAACGTGCGCTTGGTTAATTCCGTGCCGCCTATGCGAATATGGCCCCCGGAGGCGGGGATGACGCCGGCTAACGCGTGCAGCAGCGTGGATTTTCCCGCGCCGTTTGCGCCGACGATGGCGACGCTTTCGCCGTTTGCTACCGAAAGGCTAATCTCACGCAGCGCGTCGACGCCGCCGGGATAACGGATTGTCAGACGTTCGACTTCTATCATACCAGCAGCCCGCCTAAGAATTCATTCCAAAACGCGGCGATGTTGATTACCCGAAACAGCAGGATCGCGCCGCACACAACTGCCAGATAGACCCAGTCGGCTAAGATGATACGCGGGAGCGTCCGATGTGTACAGCGCAGGGCGTAACCGCGGCATTGCATCGCGCTGTAAACGCGCTCGGCTCGGTCGAAACTGTGCAGGAGAAGCTGCCCCAAAAACGCGCCCATATGTCTGAGCTCAATTCCACGCCTGTGTCCGCCGCGCAGCCGATATGCCGCATACATGGAACCTGTCTGGTCAAGCAATGTGCCAATGTAGCGGTATGTCATCTCAAATACGTTAATGAAAAGGGAGGGGATCCGCAACGCGCGCAGCGAGTCGGTGAGGCTCACGACCGGCGTTGTGGCAACGAGAAGCAGCACTGCCATTACGCACAGATATGTTTTGAACAGTACAGAGAAAAGTACCAGCATGCCGCGCGTAATGACGACCCCGCCCAGGGAAAACGCCGCGCCCGTCTCCAGCAGGAGCGCCGAGAAACCCGCAAGCAGGCAAAAGGGCAGCGCCAGCAGCGCGCGTTTGAGCAACAGGGAATAAGGCGTTTCTGAAAGCGCCATGATGACGGTGGGATAAAAAACATAGGGGATAAGTTGAGCAACCGCATACCGATCGAAGGATACGACCGCGACGATGAAGCAAAACGCTGCCAGCAGCTTCACGACGGGGTGCAGCCGGTGTATGCAGGTCGTATGTTCCGAAAGCTGTTCGAGCGAGTAAATATCCCGTATGCCCGAAGAAAAATCCGCCGTAGCAGTTCCCCCTTTGTTCTCAAGAAAGCTCCGGCATACCCGGAGCTCTGTCGATAAAGTGCCGTACCGGCGCTTTATCGAGGCTCACCGCGCAAGTTGGCGCTCGGTTTCCTGCTTTGCAGGAAGCCTGTCGCGCCAACTTACGCTTCTCAGTTGTACAGCCGAAGGCTGTACATTCATCCTTGAGTGATCCCCGAATGTACCATTCGGGGGAAGGTGTCATTTTGCGCCGCGCATGCACCCGAATGGTACATTCGGGTATTTTACAAGGAATGATGTGTGGCAAGCCGTACAACCAATCGCCCGCAAAATGACGGATTGAAAGCCTCGAATCGCATAAATTCAGCCTCATTTCAGCTAACGAAGGCTTATCGGCAATCTGAGCTCCGGTATGCCCGGAGCTTTCAGCCTGTTACTGGTTATGCGCTGACTTTTTGTTTTCTCTTTTTTATTCGGGAAATAGCAAAGCCCGTTATCCCGGCCAGCAGGAATGTCATGGCTCCGCCGATCAATCCGGAGACCGTCGTGCCAGATATGCCGCCCTCTTTGGGCTGCGCGAAATCGTAATCCGGCAGGAACGCCGTTTGTTCCTGTATGGCCGCGGCCTGTTCAAAAGCGGCTCCGTTCGTTTTGAGTTCGGCCGTGCCTGCTACCCGCTCCATGGACCATTCCAGCCCGTCCGGATAAGCGGAGGCGAACAGCGACAGCAGCCCGCCCGTCACCACGGTTAGCACGGCAAGCGTAACGAGCAACTTTTTCATGGATACGCCGGCGGAAATTTGTTCTCTCGAACCCACGCTTTCCATCAGTTCCGGCCGCATACGGTACACAAAGCTCAGCACAGCCGCCGTGATAAGCCCTTCCACAATCCCTATGGCGAGGTGTATGGGCTGCATCATCAGCACAAACGTGCCAAACGGCAATTGGGTGACGCCGGAGGCAAGCGTTTCGAGCACGACGCTGAACGCCCCGAGCTGCAGCGCCACCACGACCGATAATACTGACGCAAAGGCGACGCGCTTGTAGGTGAACCCCTTTCGTACGATGCGCTCAAACAGCAGCGGATATACGATGAGGCAGGGAATTACGCCCATATTGAATATATTGCACCCCAGCGCCAGCAGTCCGCCGTCCGCAAAGAACAGCGCCTGTATCACGAGTACCGCCGCAATTGTAAGAAGTGACGGATAACCGCCCAGCATGGCGGCGAGCAGCATGCCGCCGCCGATATGCCCGCTTGAACCTGTAGCGGGAATCGTGAAATTGACCATCTGCGCCGCGAAAACGAATGCGCCCGCGACAGCCATAATGGGTACTTTTTTCTCACCAAGGTCGTCCCGCTTGATTTTAAATGCCGAATATCCCATGGCTCCGACGCTGACAGCGGCCATCACGGCGCCGGTAGCGGGGGAGAGCAGAGCGTCTGCCATATGCATAAGAATTACCTCCCTGAAATAAAAAGAATGCCCAAAACCATCGGCGGCATATGCATATACCGCGAAAGCCTTCCTGGCATTCATTCATCCGGGATTTATTGTGTAAATGGAACCGGGCGCGTACCTTCCTGATACGCTTACTATACTATCCTACCGTATGATTACATGGATTGCAATATGCATTTTTATTCTGTCCCAAAACCATGCGCTATTGTCACAGGGTTTCGTTCATGCTGCCTGTGCGGTATCCCCTGAGGTCAAGCGACACATAGCTGAATCCGTATGCGCGCAGTTTGTCGTGTATGGTCTCACGTATCTTCCTGTCCAGCATACGGTCGAATTCATCGGGTGAAAGCTCTATGCGCGCGAGGTCGCCGTGTATGCGCACGCGCACCTGCGAAAAGCCCATTTCAAGCAGCAGAGACTCGGCTTGGTCTATCTTTTTCAGCTTTTCCTCGGTGATGCGTTCGCCGTACACGAAGCGGGAGGCGAGGCATGCGAAGGATTGTTTCTGCCATGTCGGCAGCCCCATCTCTTTGGAAAGCGCGCGGATTTCCTGCTTGGTCAGTTCCGCGTGACGCAGCGGGCTTTTCACGCCAAGTTCCGCGATAGCCCGAAGACCCGGCCGGTAATCTCCCACATCGTCGGCGTTGGAGCCTTCGGCTACATATTTCAGGCCGTTTTCCCTAGCTACCCGGCGGATTTCCGTAAACAGCTCCGTTTTGCACAGATAGCAGCGGTCGGGCGGGTTATCCGAAAATCCGGGAATGGATAGTTCTTCCGAGTCGATGAGTATATGCCGGATACCGCGCTCCGACGTAAACGCCTGCGCCGCGTTGAGTTCACGCTTCGGGAAGGAGCAGGAGCGCGCCGTAACGGCGACGGCTTTATCGCCAAGCGTATCATGCGCAGCCGCGAGCAGAAAAGTGGAGTCGACGCCGCCGGAAAACGCTATGGCTACGCTCTCCAGTTCCTTTAAATAAACTTTCAGCCGTTCCAGTTTCTGCTGTATTTCCATGCGTTCTCCTTATGCTTGTTGGGCAGCGCCCGGATCTGGGGTATGAGTTCTATTGTAAGCCATTGCGATCAGCTGTCAAGTAAATAGGGATATGGATATTTCAGGTATACGTTGCATGGTATACGCTTACGTCATATAAAGGGCGGTAAATTGCTATTGTATTTTAGACAGAATTTATTAAAATTAATAGATAGAAAGTGGGTTTGCTATGAACAGAGTAAGCATCGTACAAGACCGTCAAAGGACGCTGTGGTTTTTGCTGCTGGCCTATACTATGCTTGCGATAAGTATTGGAGCGTGTTATTTCAAGCCGAATATGTTTTTCTTTACAGCGGGCATACTTGGGATTGTATTTTCTGCCATTGGCTTTTTTTATCTGCTGTACCGGTTGCTGAACCCGAGGGAAGTATTGGTTATCGATTCCGAAGGGTTTACCGACACATCTTCTGCAATAAGCGTAGGGTTTGTACCATGGAGCAACGTTAAGCGCATTTTCCTTGGCAAAGACAATGGTATTCCGCCGGCATTCGGAAAGGATCATATATGTATCACATTGCATGACACAGAGGCGGTTTTGTCATGTGTGTCGGCCTTTAAGCGGTTTATGATAAATGCGAGTATTTCGTCAGGGAATCCACCGATCATGATAAGCTTTGATCTTTCGTCAGAGAAAGAAGAAGTCGCTTTCAAAACGATGAAAGAATATTACGAGAAGAGCCTTGCTTTCACGAAGAGAATCATATAGGTTGTCTGCCGTCAAGCAATGTGGTAATTTCAGACATGAATTGACGTATGGAATAAAGATTTTTAAAGAGGCTTGGTATGAATAGAGTAGTGATTAAACAAAACCAATTCAAAACGCTTTGGCTTTTGCTGCTGGCATGTATTATGACTGCGGTTTGTATTTGGCTGTTTCAAACAACTCGGAGCCTATTCTATTTTTTAGTCGGTGTATTTGGTTCTTTGTTTTTTATCGCCGGCTTATTGTATATCCTGTATCGGTTTCTAAAACCAAAGGATATTCTTATTATTAATTCCGATGGGTTTATCGACACTTCGTCATTTGTAAGCGTGGGTTTTGTCCCATGGAGTAACGTTTCCAGTATCTACATACGGAGGGTAGAGCATAAAAAGCTAATATGCATAACATTGCATAATACAGAAGCGGTGTTATCCAATGTACCGGCTTATAAAGGACATAGCATTAATATTAACATTTCATTAGGCTATGCGCCGATCATGATTGGCCTTGATTTCGCGTCAGAGAATATCGAGACTGTTTTTCCAATTATGAAGGAATACCTTGAGGCGAGCCTTACTTCCCAGCAGAGAATGCATACAGAATATACGGCATTATAAGTTGTCTATCTGTTGCAGGCAGACTATAATAAAGCGACAGGCGAGGTGCTCGCAAGGGAGCGGACTGCCGCGCAAACAAATCGAAGGAGTCATATCATGCTGGATATTCTTATCAAAGGCGCAACTGTCAACGGATTCACAGGTAAAATGGACGTCGCCGTTACCGGCGGCAGAATTACGCAGGTAAGCCCCGCCATTGAAGCGGAGGCCGAGACGACCGTACAGGCGAAAGGCGGCTTCTTAGCGCCTTCCTTCGTCGATTCCCATATGCACATCGACAAAGCGCTTGTGGAAAGCTCCGACGGGTCCGAAAACCTCAAGGATGCGATTGAAGAGTCCAATCGTTATTTTCAGAGTGTGCGCGGCGTTGCAGCGAAGGATATTGAGCGGCGCGCTTCCAAGCTGCTGCGCTGGGCGGCCGCGGCGGGCACCTGCGCCGTCAAGACGCACATCACCATCAACGAATACTACGACATGGCGGGCTTTGACGTGCTGTGGGATATGAAACGGAGATTTCGCGGCGTTATAGACGTTTACAATATCACGCCCTGGTATAAAGAATTTGACGCGCAGTGGCATGCGGCGGCGAAAAAGGGAATGATCGATTTTGTCGGCGGATATCCCGGGCTTCTTGGCGGGGACGATTACGCCGCCGAGGTGGACCAGATATTTGCGTTGGCGCTCAAATACGGCCTCCCTGTCGATTTACACGTCAACGAGTCGGATTCGCCGGATGTGCGTTGCTTTGAGTACGTGTTGAAAAAGACGATACAAACGGGCATGCAGGGCCGTGTGAGCTGCAGCCATGTGACCGGCCTCAACGCAGTGGACGACGATACGGCTGCGCGCGTACTGGATCTGGCCGCGCAGGCGCAGGTCAACATCATCACGCTTCCGTCCTGCAATTTGTACCTGATGGGAAGGGCGGACAAAGAGCCTGTTCGCCGTGGCCTGACCAGGGTGCGGGAGCTCCAGAAGCGCGGCGTGAACGTCGCATTCGCTTCCGACAATGTGCGGGACCATTTTCGGCCTTTCGGTAATGCGGATATGCTGCAGGAAGCGCTTTTAAGCGCGCAAGTATTGCAATACGGAACGAAGAAGCTCATGAATCTTATTTACGATATGGGTACCGTATGCCCAGCAAAGAACGCGCTGCTGCAGGACTACGGCGTAGAGCCGGGCTGTCGGGCTGATTTTGTGCTGTATGATGAAAGGAGCGCGCCTGAGGCCATCGTCGCCCAGAAGCCGCGCAGGCTGGTGGTGAAGGACGGACGGATTATAGCAAAGCGCGGCAAGCTGGTAAAGGGGATTGGGTAAATCCACATTGCTAATATCCGGGACTTCGTTTTGTCGCAATGCGGGCAAGTTAATAATATCGAAAAATGCCCCTAAACAGGGGCCTCCATATACCAAAGAACCCCGTTGCCGTTTGGTGGCCTCGGGGTTCTCTGGCAACCTGAAATGGATATAAAACGCGGTCAACCAGGATCGCTCACGACGTAGCCGAAATCAACCGGACACTTTTTGCTCGCTCTTTTGTTCGAATTCCTTAATATTGGCCGGGGTAAGGAGTATTGGATCCATTTTACCGGGATTGTTCTTGCGGTAACGCTGCATAAAGAACATAACGGCAACGCCTACCAGCATATAGGCCACCAGGGACATCCAGCCGTTGAAATCCAACGACAGGGAAGAGGCGACCACTACCCAAAGGGACACGCCCATGCCCAGGAACAGGAACCAATTGCCAAAAGGAGCTTTGTAAGGGCGCTCCCAATCGGGATGCTGTTTGCGCAGTTTGTAAGTATCATAGCAAACCATCAGGTAGACCAAGCCTGCCGCAATGCAGGAAACGGCATAGATGTAACGCACCCAGTCGGAAGCGGAGAAAAGGCAGAACAATACGGAGAATATCAGCACCACCAGGTTTGCCAAGTAGGGCTGGCCATGCTTGTTGAGTTTCATAAACGCGTGGGGCAGCATATTTAACTGGGCGGAACCATAGAGCACGCGGGCTGAAGAAGTCCAGAACCCCATAAAGGTTGTAAAGCCGTGCAGGGAACCCGATATAAGCGCTATCCAGGCGAACAGTATGGGCAAGCCCAGTCCGCGGATGAGCTCGGGTTCCGGCATGCTCATACCGGCCAACTGACTCCAGGGAGCCATACCGCCGATGGCAATGACTACTACGCTATACAGTATAGCGGGAACAAACAGAGAAGCGAGTATAACCATCCACATTTTCTTGGCGGGGAAGGTGATCTCCTCTACCATAGTAGGGGTTAGCTCGAATCCGATGAATTTGAGAGTCAAAACGCCCGTAGCCAGAAATATGCCGGACATTCCCTTTGGAGTCCAGCCGCCGTGGCTTATGAGGTTGCTTGCGCTCCAATGGCCGCTGGTGAAAAACATTATCATGACGACCAGCGACATAATGACCATACTGAAGAAGAAAATATTGGAGAGTTTGCCGGAGATCGAGATGTTGAAGTTGGACACGATGTACCATACCACACACATAGCGACGGCTATGAGCATGACCTGTGTGGCTGTAAAGGAGATGAAGAAGCTCAGGGCTGTGGTTAGTATGAAAGCGCAAAGGGGCGGCTCAACAATCTGAATGAGAAACATCAGCCACTGGACGTACCAGCCGGTCTTATGGTTGGTTGCGTTGGCCGTCCAAACGGCGACGGAAGAGGTGAAAGGTAACATGGCGGACATTTCAGCAAATGCAAGACCAACGGGAACCAGTAATATTGCAAGAATCAGGAAAATGAATGCCGAGCTTGGCCCCGTAAGAGAGAACCAATAGGGAGATTCAGCAAGCCAGCCGCCGATGACCGCACCCGATGCAATGGAGATCATTGTGATCATCGACAATTTCTTATTGAGCGATTTTCCACCTTTGTTTTCCATTTGAATCCTCCTTAAATAAATGAAGCATGAATCCTGAGTGCCGTGGGCAGGAATTCGTGGAACCCCTCCTTGCTTTACACGTATATTACGTCCGTTTATGTTAACCATGGGCATTTTATGCCCTTATGAGCAGCGTAGCAATTCCGGAGATTTGCGCTTCTTAACCTGCGGTCTGTTTAAAAGCCTCATTCAGAGCCTCCAGCAGTTCGTCGGTGGTGATCACGTGGCAATAGATATTATTCAGGATTTCCAGCTCATTGGCCTGGATCTGGGCGGTGGACGCCCGGCAGGCGTCCTCTATGAGCCATACCTTAAAGCTTTCGTCGGCCAGGCTGCGTACGGTTCCTGAGACGCACTGATCTGTGAGCACACCTGTCACCACCACGGTGTCAATACCCATGTTATGCAGCATCAGACGAAGATTGGAGCCTGTGAGGGCGCTGTCAGTTGTTTTCGTGATGACGATTTCATCTTCGATGGGCGCAAGCTCGGGCACGATATCCGCCCATGGATCACCGGGCACAAGGAGCAGTTCATTATAACCGGTGGCTTTCTGATCCAAAGAACGATCGGCTCCGTTTTTCTTGCGGCACTGAATTTTGGCGAAGCATACCTCTATGCCGTGGGCACGGAAATAGTCCAGCAGCCGCCTGTTGTTGGGAACTACCGTGCTGTCGATCGCTTCGTAAAACTGCTCCCAGCGCACGGCGTCGGCAAGCTCTGTTTCGGAAGGGTTTTCAAGCTTCTTGCGGGTGATGAACACATGCTGCATATCAACAACCAGCAGCGCTGTTTTCTGGGGATCGATTTCAATTTTACCGTAGTCGTTATCGTTTTCGTAATAGAAGGATACATGTCTGTCATTTACTTTCATAATGTCCACACTCCTTTATGATTTGAAGTATTCGATCGGTTATATACGAGAGGTTCTTTCTTTCATTATATGCCGGCCCGGCTAATCGCACAGGCGCATGCTTTGACCTGTTTTGTTTAATTTTTTACTTCCAGAGCAAAAATGTACAAAGCCATCATAAAAAATGACTTATTGTAATCCTTATAACAGCCCGATATAATACAACTTAGAATTATGGGTATAAAAGCCGCAGCATGGATGATCGTAGAAGCGAGGCGAGGACATGTATACGGTGTTGATTGCGGACGATGAGCAGATTGAGCGTTCCTTTTTGCGCAGCGTCATAGAGGGGCAGGGTGACCGTTATAAAGTGATCGCTGAAGCCGGCAACGGGGAGAAGGCTTTGACTCTGGCAAAATCTGTACAGCCGGATGTGGCAATTCTGGATATCAATATGCCAGTGATTAACGGCTTGGAGGCGGCGCAGCAGATCAAGCGACTTTTCCCGGGGATGGTAATCGTACTTAACAGCGCATACGCGGAATTTGATTTCGCCCAGCAGGCCATCTCCTGTGGCGTAAATGCCTACCTGGTTAAGCCTGCGGACGCGGAGCTGATCCTTTCAACATTGGAAGGTTGCCTGCGAAAGCGGGTTCTTCATACCTCGTCGGGGGTCACGTTGGGATTTTCACCGGGAGAGCCTTACCCATATGAGCTCGCTGAGAAACTTTTGGCAAGCATATCCAACAGAGACGCCCGAATGACTTCCGCGTGTGCTGACGCATATCTCAAGTTTTTTTACGGTCGGCAATCCCACCACGAGCATTACCAGCTGTTCATACTCAACACTCTTTTTTCCATCCGTCACGAATTGCAAAAAGCGGGTATTCCAGGAGAACTGAGCCAGCTTCTCTGCGATCATGTGTATTTGAGCCGCATCAGCAAAGCGGAATCCTGGCATGAAATTTTACTGCATTTGGAGGAGTATTTCACACGGCTTCAGATGTTGCTGATAGGTTGTGAAGCGGGAGCGCGTACCGGCATTTCTCAGGCCGTGCAATATATTGATCAGAACTATGCGGAGAATATTGCATTAAACGACCTGGCGGAATTGGTTCACTTAAGCCCGGCCTACCTTTCCCGGCGCTTTCATCAGGAGCAGGGAATGCCTATACGGAATTATATCACCCTGAAACGCATGGAGCGCGCACGCTATCTTCTGCAGACCTCCAATCTTCCCGTCAGGGAGATTTCCGAAGCCTGCGGGTTCTCCAACATCTCATATTTTTACAGGATATGCAAAGAGCATACGGGACTCTCGCCCGCGCAAATACGGCAGCAGTTTCGGGAGGGGGATGCATAGGGCATGCATATCGATTTACACGATATTGTCACTGAGGAGTTCCAGGAGCAGATGCAAAACTCCTTTGCTCGCCTTTCGGGTTTTGGAGTGGTTTTTACAGACAGTGAGGGCGTGCACATCGGCAAGGGCGGCAATTTTACCCGGTTTTGCCAGGCCATCAACTGCCGGGAGGATGGAGCCAGTTGCTGCGCCCTAACCAACCGTCAGGCTATTCGTATGGCGCTGGATTCTCCGCATCCTGACAGGCCGGCAATTTTCGTATGCCACGCGGGCCTGGTGAATATCGAGCTGCCCATACTCCATGAGGGCAAGTGTCTGGGGGCATTCACCGCCGGACAAGTACTCTGCGAGGAAGATTGCTATCCCCGGGATAACAGTCAGTTGGATGTGAACTGGCAGGAAGACCCTCAGTTGGCGGAATATTATAAGGAAATTCCCGTTTTATCCCGCCGGCATATCGAGAATACGGCGGACTTGATGTGTGACCTTGCGCAATACATACTCAAGACCCATACCTATTCCTTGATGCAGAAAAAACTGGCTCGTCAGATGGAAGAGTTGTTGCTCTACGAAAAACGACAGGTGGAGCTGGAGCACCTGCTCATGCAGACAAAGTTTGATGCGCTGCAAAAGCAGGTCATGCCTCACTTTATATTCAATGTCCTCAATTCGGTATCCCGGCTTATTTCCATGCGGGATTATGACCGGGCACAGGAAATGCTCAACGCCTTCACCCACATGATGCGATACAGCCTGTCCAATACCCAGCAGACCATTCTGCTCTGCCAGGAGTTGGATTACGTGCGCAATTATCTGGCCATTCAGCAATTACGCTTCGGGGATCGTATACAATACGAAATCTGCTGCGATCCGGAAATGGAGTCTCTCCAGCTTCCCTTTTTTACCCTCCAGCCTTTGGTGGAAAACTCCATCGAGCATGGTATTCTGCACATGTCCGAAGGGGGGCAGGTTATTTTGCATTGCCGACGCCTGTCGCAGGAATACCGTATTGAACTTACGGATAACGGTACCGGCATTGATGAAACAACCCTTGAGGATATTCGAAAGCGCATGCTGTCCTCTGCCGTTACCAGCCACCAGGAGCATGTGGGTTTATACAATTGTTATAACCGGCTCAAGATACTTTACGGGGATGCGGTGTGTTTCGATCTTAACAGTAAGCACGGCAAGGGTACCTGCATCCGCATTTCCATCGACGCGAATTGGGCTGTATGCGGCGGCCTCCGGCAGAGCGATATTGAATTGAACAGTAACGCAAAACACTAAGCCGTGGCTGGTATTCCAGGGATATATGCGCATGTGAAATATCCCCCGGCTTTGGGGATCAGAGTATCGATAAACCCCTGTGAGCGAAGAGCAAGTTGAAAGTTGTGCAGCATGAGGCTTTCAATCCGTCATTTTACGTGCGATTGGTTGTGCGGCTTGCCGCACATCATTCCTTGTGAAATACCCGAATGTACCATTCGGGTGCATGTGCGGTGAAAAATGACACCTTGCGCGCTTTTTGCTGTGACAGCCTCTTTCAGAATGAAAGAGCCGAACGGCAAAAATGCGCGAAAAAACCCATCGGCAAAGTCCTACGGACTTTGCCGATGGTCTGATCCCCCGGCTTTGCCGGGGGATTATTATTGCCAATGCATCTGTGTCGGGCGGCAATGTTCCGGCCTTATTCTGGCTGCAAGAATCTGCCGGGATACACTGCTGTGATTATCCTCTTCAAGCTGCAAAGGCAAACTTAAATCCAACCCTGAAAGGTAATTGTTGCCGGTCACTTGCAAAATGCAAAGATTTATGATCGTAGCGATGCTTAGTTGCTTAACAAACTCAGGGCAGTCTGCTCATCTGTAATAAGGGTATCAATATAGCCGCCCTTGAGGGCCGCAATGATACTGCTCTTTTTGTGGATGCCTCCTGCCAGCGCAATCGTCATAGGGCAGCGCCGTATATCGTCCAAAGACACCCCTACTATCCGGCGGTCCACCTCGGTTAGGCAGGCGCTCCCGTCCGATTTGAGGGCCCGTCCGCAAAGATCGGCGATACCGCCGTGACGGGCGATCTCCTCACATTGCGCAGCTGTCAGGCAGCCGGATTTATACATGGCGTTGTATTGAGTCAATACCAGACCTATACCGGTCAAAATGACATCCAGTTTGGGGAAAAGCGCAAAATGGGATTGCATCTCTGCTTCCTGCATCATCAGATCCTTCGTTACCTCATTCTCAATATAAAAGGGGGCACGAAGCACATAGCATTCCCCATGGAGAACACCGGAAAGCTCTCTGGCCGTTTCCAATCCATCGGCAGGCCCCAGCTTATGACCATATCCGGCTGCCAACTGTACCACGTCGGCGGATACCAGCGGGTTATGTGTGCTCAATGAACGGACAAATTCCTGAAGAGTGGAACCCCAGCTGATTCCTACCTTCATGTGATCCTTGACGTACGTTACCAGATATTCAGCCGCGGCTTCACCTATATTCCGCTTGGTCTCTTCGGTGTTGCTCCCCGTCGGCGCTACGCGTAGCTCTTTGAGACCGTAAGAATCAATCAGCTCATCCCATGCTTTGCCGTGAACCACATGCTTGATGCCGCGAATCTTAAATTCCACAATTCCCTCATCCACAATGAGTTTCAGCATACGGGAGACATTGGACCGGGAGGTTGAAAGTATTTGTGCAATTTCATCCTGTGTCATTCGCTGCGCGTAATACATTTGCGCCACTTCAATCAGCTTTTGTGTTCTTTGGTCGGATTTTATGCTGTCCACGCAGTTCTTTCCTTCCTGACTATGAAGTCCGTATAACGGCGATGCCCAAACAGCATTATCCCATAGCATCCAGTTGCTGATGAGCAACATAGCTTTTGTTGTACTTCTCTGCGGCAAACTCCCGGGCGTCTACCGAAAAGGACTTCCCCATAACTTGACCCGCTTTCTGAATGAGGGCCAGGGCGTCAATTTCACATTCGTGCATCAGATATTCCAGAGAGGCGCCGTGGGCAAAGTGATCCTGGATACCCAGGCGGCACAGGGGGATCCCAATTCCGTTTTCCGCCATAACCTCCGCCACGCAGGTTCCCAGTCCGCCGATGACGGTATGGTTTTCTATTGTGATAACGCCATGCTTGCTGCTTCGGATGGTATCTGCAATGAGTGGGTCGCTGAAAGGCTTCAAAGTGGATACGTGCAGATGGGAAATGCTTAATCCCTGTTCCTGCAGGAATTGCACAGCCTTGATGGCCTCCCTTGTGCAGATCCCGGATGAGATCACACATAAGTCATTTCCTTTATGCAAAAGGCGCGCCTTGTTTAGCTCAAAAGGAATTTTTGCGTCAAACAGTCTCGGAAGCTCGCCGCGCAGCATCCGAAGATATACCGGGCCGTCCACCTTATCAATGGCATCCAGCACAGTTTCTACTTCCGTGGCATCCCCCATTTCCACAACAGTCATGTTGGGCAATGATCGCATAATCGAGATATCCTCGATCGCCTGGTGGGATACTCCGCCCGGCGTGGTGATACCCGGCAAGAATCCAACGATGCGGACCTTAGCACCGGGGTAAGCGATGGAAAGGGCAATCTGGTCATAGGCGCGGCGGTACATGAATACGGCAAAAGTGTGGACGAACGGGACATAGCCTTCTCTTGCCAGACCCCCCGCCCAGCTCATCATATTCTGCTCGCCCAGTCCCATGGAGAAAAAGCGTTCGGGATAAGTTTGCTTAAATAAGGCGATCTCGGTGGAGCCGGTTAAGTCCCCCGAGAAAACAACTACCTCTGGGCGATCTTTTGCCCAGGCGACAAGGTTTCGTTCATGTACCTGCTTAATCATTTCCATTGTACCTTTTTCCTTCCCGGATCACATGGCGGCATAAAACGCTTCAAACTCCGCCCGCTCTTCCTGCGGGATGCGTACATAGTGAAGCTTTGGTTTTCTTCGCTCCAGCAGGGGAATTCCATGGCAAGAATCTGTGTAGCAAAGCACTACCAGCGGCTTATCCTTCTCCCCCTGCAGGGAGGCGCCGTAAAGGGCATCTACGTTATGCCCGTTCACTGACATGCATTTTGCGCCGAATGCTTCAAAGCGGGGCTGCAGAGGCTCAACATTCATGACGTCTTTGGTATATCCGTCTACCTGCTGGCCGTTCACATCGACATAGACAACCAAATTGTCTACCTTGTGAAAACTCAGGGCCTGTATGGCTTCCCATGTTTGCCCTTCCTGCAGCTCGCCGTCAGAGAGGAATACAAATACCCGGCCTTTATGGCCCTTGCGCTTTTTGGCGACGGCAATGCCGCCAGCCTGGCTGATGCATTGTCCAAACGATCCGGTAGTTAGCTCAAAACCTGGCGAGTGTTCTTCGCCGATCATCTCCAGAATACTGCCGTCCGTATTAAACTGGCTAAGCCCTTCGGGCGACATTCGCCCGGCTTCTACCAGTGCGGCATACACTGGCGCCGCATAATGGGAGGGGGATATTAATAAACGGTCGTACTCGGGCTTACTGGCGCCGTGGTATAATCCGCCACTGGGGAGTTTCTCCTTTTTCCGTTTCATGGGATCTATCATTGAAGGGATTTTTTCGCCTTCGCTTGGGCCTATATTGAGAATCTTGCCATAAAGCGTCGCTAAAATCTCCGAGGAGGATAATGCCTGCGAGAGATAACATCCACCTTTTTCTAATGTGAGACCCAACACGAGTTTGCGGATTCCATGGGCTATGCGATTTACGTCTGCCTGCCAGCCTGTGTCGCTCATGCACTAATCCCTTTCAATAGCTCTGAATTGTTTTCAGTTTAACTTGCGACATCAGACAAGTCAATGGATAATGTCATAAATTAATAAACAAATATGTCATATGACATATTACAAACCTTGAAACACTGATGCGCTCTTGCGAAATCTTCTTCTGAATATTAGAATGCCGATCCTAGCGGTTTTCAAACACAAAATCGGCGAATGAATCGCCGATTTTGTGTTTGGTGCAGCCGCAGGCTGTATTAATCCTGGAAATATCCGAATGTGCCATTCGGTATAAGGGGGATCGCGATCCCTTTGTCCTTTATGCGTCAGTTCAAATATGCGCTTTCGCCATGCAGGGTTTCATCCAATCCGGTAAGCTCCTCGGCTTCCGTCACTCTGACCGGCGTTATCAAATTGATGACATACAACATACCATATGTGAAAATAAACGTATATATAGCCGTTCCAACGACTGCGGCCATTTGTTTTAAGAAAAAGCCGCCGCCGCCATATAGTAGTCCGTTCGCCCCGTTGGGGTTTATGGCCGTTGTGGCAAACACGCCTAATAATATTGTGCCGAGAATGCCGCCTACGCCATGTACGCCCCAGACATCCAAAGCGTCATCCAAACCAAGCTTGTTCTTCATTCCAATTGCCAGGTAGCAAACTCCGCCCGCCAATATGCCTATCAGCACGGCATAGGGGGTGGATACATATCCGGCCGCCGGCGTGATCGTGGCCAGGCCTGCCACAGCACCCGTTAACAAGCCAAGGAATTTCGGCTTTTTAGACACGATCCACTCAATCGTCAGCCACGTTGCAGCCGCAAACGAAGCGGCTACGTCAGTGTTTAAGAAAGCGAGGCCTGTAATGGCATCCACTTTTAATTCGCTTCCCGCATTAAACCCGTACCATCCAAACCACAGCAGGCCGGTCCCCAAAGCAACCAACGGAATGTTGTGCGGCGTCAAATTGATCTTCTTTCTCTTCCCAACGTAAAGTATGGAAGCCAAAGCAGCCATACCGGCAGACGTATGAACCACGATTCCACCCGCAAAATCCAGCACGCCCCATTGTTGCAGCAAGCCGCCGCCCCAAACCATGTGCACAAGCGGGAAGTATACGAACAACAGCCAGGTCACTAAGAAAATTAGGTAAGCGCCGAACCTGACTCTTCCTTCAAAAGCGCCTGTAATCAACGCCGGCGTTATGATCGCGAACATCATTTGATAGACGATGAATACAAATAGCGGAATATTGTCGCTGGCGGAAAAAACGTCGGTGGGGCTCACGCCAATCATAAACGCATGGTTCAAGTTGCCGATAATACCGCCGATATCGCCGCTGAAGCAAAGCGAATAGCCTACGGCAAACCAGAGAACCGTTGTGACTGCCATGGAAACAAAACTCTGAATCATGATTCCGAGTACGTTTTTTCGTGAAACAAGGCCCCCGTAAAAGAATGCAAGCCCCGGGGTCATCAACATGACCAAACTTGCCGCCAGGATCATAAATCCTGAGTTACCGGAATCAAACATATCCCAATACCCCCATCATAATTTCATAAAATTTATGATACTTGACGGAGTGGTGAAATCAAATACAGGGGGTCCTGTAATTTTGGGTTAAAAAAGCTGTATTTTCAGACTTCGATGATGTGGTTTCTTACGGCGTATAAAACAAGGTCGATGATGCTTTTGAATCCAAGCTTACGCATAATATTCGCCCGGTGGGTCTCCACTGTCTTTATGCTCAAAGATAGAATATCGGAAATCTCCTTGTTGGATTTGCCTTCCGCAAGAAGCTGCAGAATACCCCTTTCCCGCGAAGATATTTGTTCCTTGGCAGCATGATCGCCGGGAATGCTCTTTATATAACTGTTGACGACATGCTGGGTAACGCCCTGGGAAAGAAAAATATCTCCCTGATAGACAGTTTCAATGGACTGGATCAACTCTTCCAGGGCGTTGTCCTTCAAAATGTACCCTTTAACGCCTGCCTGCAGGGCTTTGGCGATAAATTCCTCGGATTTGTGCATGGTCAGAATAATCACTCTTATCTGAGGGAATTCCTGCTTTAATCTGGACGCGAGGTCAATTCCATTCAGCTTTGGAAGCGAAATATCGATGATGGCGATGTCGGGCTCTATGCGGGCAATGTTTTTCAGGGCTTCAATTCCGTCTGCAGCTTCCCCCGCCACTTCGATATTCTCCTGTTGGGAGAGCAGTATGATCAGCGC
>JAEWWD010000108.1 GCA_023396535.1 Bacillota bacterium | reverse complement strand
GGATATGCCAGCCCAGCTCAGGCCTTCCGCGCCGAGTACGTATTTGGGCCGCGCCGCGCGGCCGACAAATTGCGGCACCTGCTTCTCAAGCTGTTCATATGCTTTCGGGATGCGCCCGAAACACTCGGTCACTCCGTCCGGAAGCCGAAATACACCACGTGAATCCTCCTGTACCTGTGCGCGCAGGGAGACGGCATCGGACGCGAGTTGAAAACAAAGGCCCTTCAATTCATCCACGGAGCGTTCGCGTACGTCTAGGGAAAGCTGTTGCGCCAGGGTATTGCGCGAATAGTTAAATCCCCACAATACATAGAACGTATTGAGCGCTATTCCGAACAGGATCAGAATAGTTACGATAAGCCGCAGGAATTTTGCCCATCGTATTTTATGAAGCAACGCGCGAATAAGCGTGACCAGTATGAGTGCAGGCAGCCCAATGACAAGCGCATAAAGCAGCCATTCCGCAATTGAGAACGGCAGCAGGCCGGTGAGAAAGCCGATCGCGCCCGCTATCAGCGGATAAACGCCCCTGCTGTAGATCCGTTCCACAGCATTGGGGTTAAGACTGATAAGTGCGGGCAGTATAACGCCCAGCGGGATGAGAAGCAGCCATGGTAGCCGTTTGATTTCTTGTTTCCATTTCTGCGGCAGTTGCATCACCGCCGTTCGATCATTTCTACTTTCCATGGGCATAGTATAGCATACGGCCGTGTAAAAACATATTCTTTCGCCATGGGGGCAGGAATGTTATACTGGCATGGGAGGCGGTATACTTGCAGGTAGGCATTTCAACTGCGAGCTTTTTCAATAAGTGCAATGTGGAGGATACGCCCGCAAGAATGAAGGCGATCGGAACCTCCCTTTGCGAAATATTTCTGAACACGTTTTCCGAATATGAGGAAGACTTTGTGTCTATGCTCGCAGGGAATGTCCGGGATAACGGGCTGCAGGTATACAGTATTCATCCCATGGGTACGCAGTTTGAGCCCCAGCTCTTTTCGCCGCATGCAAGGCAGAGGGCGGACGCACTGAAAATATACCGGCAGGTGTTGCGTGCGGGCCATATACTCGGCGCGCACTGTTATGTCATGCATGGGCCTGCCGGTCTGAACGGCGCCGTTAAAAATATGGAACTGCCGCGGATAGGTCCCATCGTGCAGGAGCTGTGCGAGATCGCGGGGGAATACGGCCTGACGCTCGCATGGGAGAACGTGAGCTGGTGTTTATTCAGTATTCCGTCCTTCGGGGCGCGTCTTCTGGAAGCGACGGGGGCGGATGACCTGCGTTTTACGCTAGATATCAAGCAGGCGGTGCGCAGCGGTTATTCCCCGCTCGAATATGTGGAGGCCATCGGCGAACGGCTGATTAACCTGCATATCTGCGATTATCGTTATGTAGCGGGCCGTTTCCGTCTGGCTATGCCGGGGCAGGGCGACTGCGGATTCTTTGCGTTGCGCGCCGCGCTGGAGCAGAAAAAATACAAAGGCCCCGCGTTCATAGAAGTATACAGCGACATGTTCCATGAGGATACAGAACTTTTAGTGAGCTATCAGTATATACAACGCTGCATGGGGGATGCGGCAAGAGCCTAAACCCAAGAACAGCTATACGGGAGGGAAAACGAATGGAACGATATCGGGACAAATCCTTGCAGGACAGCATGCGTATCCGCGTGGATTTTAACAACATGATGACGGAAGCCGTCGCCGATTTCGGCATAGACGCGTCGGAGATCGACGAACTGGACGATGAACTGGCGGCCGCGGCGCATTCCATGCAGATGCGTCGCCCGGAAATGAAATGGAGGGAACTGCCCTACACGCAGGACGCAATCGTGGAGGATATCCTCGCGACGGTGAGGGAGTTTTCATCCTGGTGTGAGAATTTCGTGGTATTGGGTATCGGCGGAAGCGCGCTTGGCCCCATCGCAGTGCAGCAGGCGCTCAACCATCTGCATTACAACGATCTTCCTAAAGAGAAGCGCGGCGGTCCGCGTCTTTTCGTGGAAGACAACGTGGACCCGGAACGTATGGCGGCACTTCTTGACGTTATAGACCCGGCTGCCACCGTATTCAATGTGATCACAAAATCCGGGGGCACCAGCGAGACCATGTCGCAACTGCTTATCATCACGGCGCTGCTGCGTGAACGGTTGGGCGACGGGGAACTGCCCCGGCATTTGATCGCCACGACGGATGCGAATAAAGGCAATCTCATCAAAATCGCACGCCAACTTGGGCTCAAAACGTTTTATGTGCCGGACGGCGTAGGCGGACGCTTCAGCGAACTTTGTCCCGTTGGGCTTATAGCGGCCGCGGCCTGTGGCATCGATATCCGCGCGCTGCTGGCAGGCGCCGCTTATGCGGACGAGCTGTGCAAAACGGAGGACGTATGGAAGAACCCTGCCTATATGCTGGCGACGCTGCAATACATCGCCATGCGCAGGGGGTACAATATCTCAGTGATGATGCCGTATGCGGATTCACTGAAATATATGGCCGACTGGTACGCGCAGCTATGGGCGGAGTCGCTGGGTAAGCGGTATGACAACGCCGGACGTGAGATGAATGAAGGACAGACCCCCGTCAAGGCGCTGGGCGTTACGGATCAGCACAGCCAGGTGCAATTATATACCGAGGGACCGTACGACAAGGTTGTGACTTTCCTGGGGGTGGATCGATACCGGGCGGATATCGCCATACCCGAAGGCTTTTCGGATATTCCGGACGTATCCTTCCTGTGCGGGCATTCGCTCAACGAACTCATTCAGGCGGAACAGATGGCGACGGAATACGCGCTTATGAAAAGCGGTCATATGAACCTTACCATCACGCTGCCTGAAGTCAACGCTTTTACTGTCGGGCAGCTCATGTATCTGCTTGAAGTCATGACGGCGTTTGCGGGAGAGCTACTTCATATCAACGCGTTCGATCAGCCCGGCGTCGAAGAAGGGAAAAACGCAACATATGCGCTCTTGGGCAAGCCGGGTTTCGCGCAAAAGAAGGCGGAACTCGACGCAATACCAAAAAAGCAAGCGCGGTATATCATATAACGCATACCTGGGCCGGAAAACGAGCATTTGCAAGGGGCTCCAAATATCATCAATGATACGCACACCTTTTATAACAAGTCTGAAGAAGTGGCTGCTGCCGCTTCTTCTATTCTTGTACAGGCTGTAAATTCGGTGGGCGCTGGATGACAGCGGGGACGCTATGTTGTACAATAAGATTTGGACAAACGGTGTTTGGGTTCAAAAGTTTGTTTAACGCCCGGGAGGACGACGCATGAAAACAACCGTACGCGGTATTGCGGGCATTTTGGCTATGACGATAGGGTTGCTTTGCCTGGCAGGCTGCGCGAAGCCTGCCGTGCAGGAGCCTGCCGCCACGCCAACCGCCACGCTGTATCAGCCGCAGGTACAGACGAACGCCGTCGACGTAACCGATACGCTGCTTGGCTTTATCATACCGGATTCTCAGGATATCGCTTTATGCACGGCAATGCATGGGTTTCTCCGCACGGCTGAAAACCTGGGGTATCCCGCAAAGCTGTACCACGCCGCAGCCGGTGCGCAATCTGTCGCCGCGGTCGAGCAGGCAGCTGCCGACGGATGCAAGGGCCTGCTGATATGGGATCCCAATAGCTCCAACGCCGTCGCATTGGAGAAAGCGGCCGCGTTATCAATCCCGGCAGTTGTGCCGTATTATGACGCGTCCGGCATAGGCGTTACCGCATGCGTGGTTGCGGACCTGTTGGGCTATACGGAAGAAATCGCGCTGAGCCTGGCCGAACGTATGGTCGAACGGGAATGCAAAGCCGGGAAAATACTTGTATATGGCCGTGAACCGCAGGCTGCCTATGAAAGATTTGTGGCTTCCATAGCCGAATACTATCCGCAGTACAATGTGGGGTATTTTGCACGGACAGGCGCAGACGAGCAAACCGCGATAGACGAGCTTGCCGAATATATTCTGTGGAACAGGGATATCAAGGGCCTGTTCTGCGCGGATACGGACGGAGCGACAATCGCCGTGCGCGCCAGGGAAAAGGCGCAGTCCCGGTTTAAAGCGGAGGGCGCTCCTGAAGCTTCAATATCCGCAAAGCCAACCGCGACGCCGCAGGCATCGGCTTCGCCGGGCCCGGAAGCCACTGTGCCGCCGGCTCCCGCCAGCGCGACGCCCGTTCCTGCCGGGCTGGTCAAGTCCATCCTTATATCTGTCGCCGGGTTTGGGATCAGTGAAGAAACGATTTCCCTCATGCGTACCGAAGATATCTACGCGTTCGTGCTTGAGCCATATTATGAGGCAAGCGCGCAATCCCTGATGATGCTCGACCGTATCCTCAGAGGGGAGAGCGTACCGGCGGCATCCCGGTTAAACATGCCCATCGTGCGTAAAGTAACGCTTGACAAGTACGTATTTATTTATGAACAGGTGCAGGACTGGTTTCAACTGCGCAATGGATAAAATAGCCCGGGAAGGAAGCAAATTTGCAAAGCGAACGTCACGGTAAGCAAAAAGCAAAGAATATAGAATGGATCACCATACTGCTCATTCTCTGTCTGGTGGGATTTGGGTTGCTTACGATTGGCAACGTTATGGCTGAGCCGTTCACAGGGCAGGAAAAGAATGCGGCGGATATATTCGCGAAGCTAAACCTTGAATATGTGCAGCGGCAGATCGTAAATTTTCTGGTGGGACTTGCAGCAATGTTCATTATGATAGCTGTGGATTACCAGTTATTTCGCTTTGCCATCAAGTATGTTTATATCGCGAACGTAGCGCTCCTTGTAATTCTGCTGCTGATAGGCAGTTCCACACGCGGCGTACTCGGGTGGTTCACGATGGGCACGCGCGCGTTTCAGCCTTCCGAACTGTGCAAGGTGACGCTTATTGTCATGTTATCAAAATTTGCCGCCGATATTGTGGAAAGGGATGGAGCGCTGAAGAACTTCAAAGATATCGCTATACTTACCCTGTATTTCGGTATCCCGTTCGTACTGGTCATCAAGCAGCCGGATATGGGGACTGCGGTCGTATTTCTTGCGATATTCGTCTGTATACTGTTTGTTTCGAAAATTGGCTGGAAGTATATCGTTGGAGCGATACTGGCCAGCGCGGCCATACTACCCCTTGCCTATTATTATATATTGGATAAAGATCAGCAGCAGCGCATCAATGTATTCCTGGACCCGACGCTGGACCTGCAGGGGGCCGGCCTGCACGTGGACCGCAGCAAAGAGGCGATAGGATCAGGTCAACTGTGGGGCAAAGGATATTTCACGCAGGGGACTCTCGCACAGTTGAAATACGTTCCCGAACGGCATACGGATTTTATATTCTCCGGCGTGGTGGAAGGCTTTGGCTTTATCGGGGGGACGATACTCATCGTCGCCTATTTCCTGCTGATATTCCGCTGGCTTTGGATCGCCTTGCATGCAAAGGACCATTTTGGTACCTGTCTGGCGATCGGCGCGATGGGCATGATGCTTGCGCATGTATTTGAAAACATCGGCATGTCGATAGGCCTTATGCCCGTCACCGGTATTCCGCTTCCGTTTTTAAGCTATGGAGGCTCAAACCTTCTCGCGAATATGCTGACGGCGGGAATCGTCATCAACGTCTGGATGCGCCGACAACAACGGCGATAAAACGCCTATTTAGTCGCTACCCCGCATATACTGCCTATGGGATCGCAGCATGAGGCAGCGTTTCCTTACACGCCCATAAAACGACCGGGCAAGACGGGAGGGGTTGCGAATGGCTTTGCAGCGCATGGATGTAAAGCCCTTTACGACGGAAGAAATTGGCGCTTCGAATTACGCGCAGCATAGCCACACACGTTTCAATAGATCCAGAGTATCCCATAAGCGCAGGCGTTTACCGCAGGTTTCCCGATCTCTCATGGTCAAAATAGGGATCTGCGCCGCCGCGTGCGCAGTGATATTGGGTATGAAGGCGCTGAACACGCCCACGACCGAACAGGTCGTTTCAGGCGTGCGCACCGCTATCAATGAGGAAACCGATATCGATGAAATGCTCGGTAAGCTGCAGTTCGTGGAGCTTCCCAACGCGTTGGAGGTTTTCTCAAACGACAGCAAAATGGTGGTACCGGTAAACGCAACCAAGGCGTATGTGGAGCCTGAAGCGCAATACGCCATCTGGGAGGGCGCGCCGAACGCGCAGGTCATCGCTTCCGCCGCGGGCGAAGTGCGCGCCATCGGGGAAGACAGTATATTGGGTAAATATGTCCGCCTGAGCCATGCCGGTGACTTAGAGACTATTTACTATGGCCTTGCGACCATTCAGGTGGAGGAAGGCCAGCCTATCCGCAGGCAGGATACGTTGGGTACGCTGGGCGAAGACGGCACGCTGCGGTTGAGCGTGCTGTTGGCAGGTGAGCCTCAGTCGCCGGACACTTATTGGGATCTGGTGCACGAGGGATGAAGCTGTTTCAGATAGGGCATACCCAAGTCCGGGTGCATCCCGGGTTATTTGTTGTACTGCTTGCCGCCGTAGTACTTGGCATGCTTGGGCGGCTGCTGCAGGCCATGCTCGCGCTGACTCTGCATGAGACGTTCCACGCCATTGTCGCGCGCTCGATGGGATACCGCGTGGACGCGGTGGAATTCCTGCCGTTCGGCGGCGTTGCGCGGCTGGAAGGACGGCCACTTTCCCCAAATGCGGAGTTCTGGATTGCCGCGGCGGGGCCGCTGTGCAGTTTTGTCGTGGCTGGCGCCATGGCGATTGCCATATCCCTGTACCCGGTCACGCGTTACGCGCTGCAGTATTTCCTGAACATCAATCTTGCGCTCGCTTTATTCAACCTTTTACCCGCTTTGCCGCTGGACGGCGGCAGTATGCTCAGGGCCATCCTTTTGCATGTGCTGCGCCCTCGCACCGCTACGTTGATTGCCGCGTGGATCGGCGTTGCAGCGGGGACAGCGCTGCTCCTGTTTGCGGCATATATGCTGATGCTCGGCTATCTAAATCCGTTCGTGCTGATGATGGGGGTGTTCCTGCTGCTGGCAGCGGTCCGCGAGCTCCGGGCTGCGCCGCAGGCGCAGCTGAACGCTATGCTGCGCCGGAAAGACGCGTTTTCAAGAGGTGAAGCGCTGCCCATGCGGCACATGGCCGTGCGCGCTTCGTTATCCGCCGGGGCTGCGCTTCGGCAGCTTTCGGTGTCCCGCTACAATCTGCTGCTGGTGCTGGATGAGGATATGGAGGTCATTGGCCATCTGGATGAGGGAAGGCTGCTGAACGGTATTGCGCGCAAGGGGCAGGACGCAACGGTAGGGGAACTTCTGCGGCGCTGAACGGGCAGAATATGACGGACAAGCCCGGCAGTCCTATAATTGACCCGGTAAATGTTTGATGCTACACTTATAGGAAGGCATTTGCCAACAGGAGGATGTTTCTTGGACAATACGGCATTGGACGCCATATTGGCGACCGTTGAAAAGCCGGCGAGATATACGGGCGGAGAATGGAACATGGTGATGAAGCAAAGCGCTCTCGTCCATGTGGCGCTTTGTTTTCCGGATATCTACGAGATCGGCATGTCTCATTTAGGATCGCGCATACTCTACCATGTGCTCAACGAGCGTGAAGGAGTATTCTGCGAACGTGTATTCGCGCCCTGGACCGATATGGAACAGGCGCTTCGCAATGCGAAGCTGCCTTTATTCTCGCTTGAAAGCAAGCGGCCGCTCGGCGAATTTGATATAGTCGGCTTCTCGTTGCTTTATGAGATGTGCTATACCAATATCCTGACTATGCTGGATCTGTCCGGCATACCCTCGTTTGCACGGGACAGGGGGGAAGAGCATCCGCTCGTTGTTTGCGGCGGCCCCTGCGCCTGTAACCCGGAGCCTATCGCGGATTTCATGGACGCCGTTCTCCTTGGAGACGGGGAAGAGCTTTTCCCGGAGGTGACCGATGCTTATTGGGAAGCCAAGCAGGCCGGAAAAAGCAAGCATGAAATACTTTTGCGGCTTAGCGAAATCCCCGGCGTTTATGTGCCGTCCTTCTATGAGGCGCAATATGACGGCGAGGCGTTCGCGGATCTAAAAAAGCTGGAGCCTTCCGCACCCGATCGCATTATGCGCCGCATCGTACGGGATCTTGATTCGGCGCCCTATGTGGGTAAGCCCATCGTGCCCTTTCTGAATATCGTGCACGACCGCGTGGCGGTGGAGTTGTTTCGGGGCTGTACGCGCGGATGCCGCTTCTGTCAGGCGGGGTATATTTACCGTCCTGTGCGCGAAAGAAGCAAGGATACGCTGTTGAAAATGGCGCGTGAGCTTGTGGACAGCACTGGCTACGACGAGGTATCCCTGTTCTCGCTCAGTTCCAGCGATTATTCCTGCATACACGAACTCGTGCCGCAGCTTCTGGACGGCATGGAGCAGCAGCGTGTTTCAGTATCCCTCCCGTCGCTGCGCATCGATACGTTCATACGGGAGGATTTGGAGCGCATGCAGTCGGTGCGTAAAGCGGGGCTGACGTTTGCTCCGGAAGCCGGCACGCAGCGCCTGCGGGACGTTATCAACAAGGGCGTTACGGAGGAGGATCTTCTGCGCGCCGTGCGCGACGCATTCGAGGCGGGCTGGAACGGCATCAAGCTGTATTTTATGATTGGCCTGCCTACTGAGACGGATGAAGATATTCTGGGCATCGCCGATCTTGCGCGCAAGGTATGCGGGGTATACTATTCTATTCCCAAGGATCAGCGCACGAAGGGCCTGCGGGTAACGGTCAGCGCGTCCTCGTTTGTGCCCAAGCCGTTTACGTCCTTCCAATGGGTCGCTCAGGATACGGTGGAAGAGCTCAGGCGCAAGCAACGATTGCTTAAATCTGCCCTGCGCGATGTGCGCGGCACGGAATTCCACTATCATGATTCCGAGCTGAGCATGTTGGAAGCGGTGTTTTCCCGCGGCGACCGCAGATTGGGCGCGGTGCTTCTTTCTGCGTACTCCCGCGGCTGCCGGTTCGATTCCTGGGCGGAGCATTTTAAACTCGACGCCTGGATGGCGGCGTTTGCGGAGCACGGGATTGATCCCTCCTATTACGCAAACAGGCAGCGGGGGCTTAGCGAAGCCTTGCCCTGGCGGCATATCGATATGCTGATAGACCAGGAGTATTTAAAACGCGAATATGAAAGGGCCCTGCAAGCCGCCATTACGCGGGACTGCCGTAAAGGCTGTACGGGCTGCTTTGGTGGAAAATATGCGGATTATTGCAAACTTTCATAAGGGCGAGGAGCTGCGCTTCATATCCCATCTGGATATACAGAGGCTTGTGCAGCGCGCCATGCGGCGCGCTGACCTGCCGCTGAGCTATTCGCAGGGATTTAACCCCCATCCCATATTGTCTTTTGCGTCCGCGCTCTCAGTAGGATACACGAGCGACGCGGAATGGATGGATGTGCGGCTTTCTGAGGACGTCGCGCCGGAGGAGTTCGCTGCAAGGCTCAATACAGCTTTGCCCGATGGCCTGTACCTGCGCAATGCGAAGGTTGTGGAGGAAACCCTTCCGTCGCTTACGGCGCTGATACAGCGCGCGCGCTATGATGCGACGGTTTTTTTTGATCAGCCGGTGGATATCCTTGCGCTAAAGAGCGCATTGGGAGTTCTTTTGAACGGCTCCATTATCGTCGAGAAGCATACCAAAGGCGGCATGAAGCAGGTGGATATCCGCCCGCAGCTTATAAGCATGCGCCTTTTGGAGGATGATAGGGAGGGCCCGCTCACTGCCGCAAATTTTGATATTGAAGGCATACTGAACGCCTCCGGAAGCTTACAGATTGAATTATTGCTGCAGGCGCTGATGCTGTCGTGCGGCGCGGCGGGGCGCACGCGTATTCATCGTACTGCGGTTGATTTTGATAAAATAGAGGTGTAAAGCATGAACCGGGAGATCGTGGTCGACATCAATCCCTATCAGACTCGCGTTGTGCTGCTGGAGGACGGACAGCCAAGCGAAATCTATATAGAACGCCGCGGCCACGAAAGGCTCGTCGGCAATATTTACATAGGCAAGGTGCAGAATGTGCTGCCGGGGATGCAAGCGGCGTTTGTGGATATTGGCCTGGAACGCAATGCATTCCTGTATGCGGGGGATGTGCAGGTCGACCGGTCGGATTTCCAGTTCGGGGACCAGGAGGTGCGGCTGAGCTCCTCAAATATTCAGGATATCGTGAAACCGGGGCAGGAGATCATGGTGCAGGTGCTCAAGGAACCGGTAGGTACAAAGGGAGCGCGGGTCACGACGCATATCACCCTCCCCGGGCGTACGCTGGTACTGATGCCCACCGTCAACTATGTCGGCGTTTCCCGCAGAATTTCGGATGAGTCGGAACGCGCGCGGCTTCGCAGCATACTCGATGAAATCAAGCCCGCGGAAATGGGCGTGATCGTACGTACCGCCGCTGTGGGAAAGAACAAGGAAGAATTCCAGACGGATATCCTTTTTCTGGAACGATTGTGGCAGCGTATATTAAAAAAGAAGGCGCTGGTCAGCGCCCCGCGCATGCTGCATGCGGAGGAACCGCTCATATTCCGTACCATACGGGACCTCTTTACTCCCGAAATCGAGCGCCTTATCATCAACGACTCGGAGTTTTACGAGCGTATACAGATCGTCGCAAACATCATTTCCCCGCAGCTCAAGGACAAAGTAGTCCTGTATCAGGGGGAGGAAGACCTGTTCGACCGTTTTGATCTTGAAGGCAAAATCGAAAAGGCGCTTTCCCGGAAAGTATGGCTGGCCAACGGTGGCTATATCGTGATCGATCAAACCGAGGCGCTTACCAGTATAGACGTCAATACCGGCCGTTTCGTGGGCACTGACAACCTGCAGGAGACCATTACGCAGGCCAACTGCGAGGCGGCGAAAGAAATCGCGCGGCAGTTAAGGCTTCGCGATATCAGCGGCATTATCATAGTGGACTTCATCGATATGGAAGATATCGCGGATAAAGAACGGGTGTTGGATACGCTCAAGGCGGAACTGAAAAAGGACCGTACCAAATCCAATGTGCTGGGAATCACGCAGTTGGGTCTGGTGGAAATGACAAGGAAAAAGATGCGCCATTGCATCAGCAATACGCTGCAATCCCCCTGCCCGTATTGCCATGGGGACGGGCGCGTGCTTTCCACCGAGACCGTGGTGCTGAAGGTCAGAAAGGCGCTGATTAAATCCATACGCAACGAGTCCATGACGGATTATCTTGTGGAAGTACATCCGGATGTGGCTGATTTAATAGACGACCATTCCAGCGCGCAGTCGCCTTTGCTTCCGGCAACGGCGGGCAGAAGCATCTATGTACGTGCAGTCCCAACCATGCATGTCGAGGAGTTTCATATTCATTCGCTGCTGAAAAAACCGGAGTCTCTCGACGGATTACGAAAATATCAGTAATTTGGGCATTCATATTTTCTGTTTCAGGCGAAATAAGAACGCATACTCTTGCTTTCGCACTGTAACGTGCTAAAATATTATAAAGAACAATATCCATTTGCCACAAGAAAACGAAGGATGGTGCTGAATATGAGAATATGCAGAGCGTCGGCGGGAACGGAAACCTTTTATGCTGTTATGGAAGGGGATACATTGCGCCCTTTGCGCGGAACGCCGTTTGACGGTATGGAGCAGGATGGACGGTCTATACCGTTGAAGGATGCGCGCCTGCTTGCGCCCGTGCTGCCGAGCAAAGTCGTATGCATCGGCAAGAATTATTATGCGCATGCCATGGAGCTAAAGGAAGGCGCGCCTCCTGAAGAGCCCCTGATTTTTCTTAAACCGTCCACCAGCGTCGTCGGTCCGGAGGATGAAGTCGAATATCCCCCGGACAGCAAGCGTCTCGACTACGAAGCGGAACTGGCCATCATAATCGGCAAGCGCTGCAGGAATGTGCAGCCGGGCAAATATAAGGACGTCATATTCGGGTATACCTGTCTCAACGATGTTACCGCACGGGATTTACAGAAGAGCGACGGCCAATGGACAAGGAGCAAAAGCTACGATACGTTTTGCCCCATAGGCCCGTGGATCGAAACGGAGCTGGACCCGTTCGACGTCAAGGTGGAATCACGCCTGAACGGTGAAGTCTGTCAAAGCGACAGCACAATATCCCTGATTCATGACATCGATAGGCTGATCAGTTATATTACCCGCGTGATGACGCTGCTTCCGGGGGATGTCATCGCAACGGGCACGCCGGCCGGCATTGGCCCCATGCAGCGTGGCGATACCATTGAGGTGGAGGTTGCCGGCATAGGCATTCTGCGCAACAAGATTCGTATTCCCTGAAACTGCTTGCGGGAGGTGCGGCATGGAGTATTATTCCAAACTGCGCGGCAAAGAAGTGGACTCTCTTTTTGAGGCTGTGCTTCTGCTGCAAAACACAGAGGAATGTTATCGGTTTTTTGAGGATATCTGCACGATTTCCGAAATACACGCCATCGCGCAGCGCCTTGAAGTCGCAAAGCTCTTAAAAAGCGGCATTACTTATCAGGATATCGCGCAGCGTCTTGGCGCGTCCACCGCGACGATCAGCCGTGTGAACCGTTCTTTAACATACGGCTCCGGAGGATACCAGCTGTTGCTGCAAAGGCTGGACGAAAAAAAAGCGGCGGATACGGCAGCGCAGAACGAGGTCGGAGGATAACGCATGTCCATGGATGGACTTTCCCTGCTGGCGGTCAGCACCGAGCTAAGTGCGCTCATTGGCGGCAAGGTGGATAAAATTCAACAGCCGGAACGGGACACGCTCATTTTTACAATACGCGCAGGGGGCAGCAATTACAGGCTGCTCCTTTGCGCGCACCCCGAAAACGGGCGCGTACAGCTTACGGAAGCGAGTTATCCCAACCCGCCGGAACCTCCGGCGTTCTGCATGCTGCTGCGCAAGCGACTGACGGGCGGGCGGATCCATTCGGTGGAGCAGCCCAGTCTTGACCGCGTGCTGGTGATGGAAATCGAAGCCCGGGATGAACTGGGGGATACCGTTCTACTTAAGCTTGTAACCGAAGTAATGGGTAAACACTCAAATATCTGCTTTTTAAGCCAAAACGATGCCATACTCGATTGCGCGCGGCATGTGGGGGCAGGTATGTCCAGCGTCCGTATGCTGCTG
>JAEWWD010000107.1 GCA_023396535.1 Bacillota bacterium | reverse complement strand
GGAGAGCAGCATACCTATACCGCGAGCGATCTTGGGGTTTCCACCGATTATCAGGATGTGATGGCGCAGGCGCTTTCCTACGGTCACACCGGCACGCTGCAGGAACGCAAGCAGGCCATCAGCACGGCCAAAAACGAGGGCGTGGCTTTCACCGTCAGCGTAAACGCGGACAGAGAGGCTGTCGCCGCCGTGCTCATGCCCCTCAAGGAACAGCTCGACATACAGCCTGTCGACGCAACCTGCACGTTTATGCCCTGGGGATATACCGCGGACGGCACGGCGTATGAGCAGGATCAGTCCGATATGGTCGAGGCGGCCGCTTCCGGCAAAATGTGGAAGCGTCCCGAGCTCGTCCGCCTCACGGATGAGGAAATGCCCAATAAGCTAAGGTATCAATACTGGCAGAATACAAAGTATATCGAGAACTATATCCCGCAGGACGCCAGCGTCTCCCGTTTTCTGTACACACAGGAGCAGGCGGGCCGTACGGTGGATATGGAATCCGTCGTCAACAGTGTGATGGAAGAGCTTTCAAGCGGCCGGTACGCGGCCGTAACC
The DNA here is from genome assembly GCA_023396535.1 of Bacillota bacterium. GTDB lineage: Bacteria > Bacillota > Clostridia > Christensenellales > CAG-138 > JAEWWD01. The sequence continues at coordinate 6,813 of JAEWWD010000107.1, read as the reverse complement.
GCGCCGGTAGAAACGCTTGAGCCGGCCGTTAAGCTCGAAGGCCTCAAATATAACACACAGCTCGTCGCGAGCTGGACGTCCAGCTTTTCCAACCATGCGAACTACAGCCGCAACTGGAACGTCGCCAAGCTGTCCGGCCTTATCAACGGCGTCGTCTTACAGCCGGGCGAGGAATGGTCCATCAACCAGCACGCGGGAACACGGACGGTTAAATCCGGCTGGAAGGAAGCGGCCGGCATCGAAAACGGCGGCTACACGCAACAGGCCGGCGGCGGCGTCTGCCAGATTTCCAGCACCCTGTTTAACGCTTCCATCCGTTCGGCGCTCACCATTACGGATTCCACGCACCACACGATTTCGTCGGATTATATCCCGCTGGGGCTGGATGCTACCATCAGCTCGCCGCGCCCCGACCTGAAAATACAGAACCCGTACGATACGCCGATCTACATCATATCCTACGTCAACCCGAAGGATGAGAACGTCACGGTCGAAATCTACGGCCCCCCGGTAATCGACGACGAGCTGGGCCCCGTCATACTGAGTTTCAGCTCTGAAAGCGGCGGTTATTACGGCAATCCGTCCATGCTTTACTATTACAACATGTCGGTCGCGCCGGACGATACCGTTATCGCTCCGGGGCAATCCTATGAGTTCGCCAAGGCGCGCAAGGGCCAGAAGGTTCAGACGTATATCCACTACCTGGATCTCGATGGCAACGAACTGAGGGTCGATAAAGATCATTATTACGAATGGCCCCCAATCAACGGCAAGACATACGTAAACGGCCCGGATCCCGCGATGATGGCGGCCATCCCCACCCTCACACCGTAACCAAAATAGAAGCCGTAACGAAAATATCAGATAAGTTCCCCCGGCGATACCGAGGGAACTTTTTTATTGCGGAAAAATCTGAAACGAGATTCTCCTCCAAGGAATTCGTCGTCAAATGCTTGTCATGAGGATTTCCAGATAACAGAGAGCTTATATGGTTTGGGTATCGATCGCAATAGCAAAAAATCTTATCGTATGACTGTTCACATTATGCTGGCCCGTGCTCATATTTGTTTTGATCAAACATGATCGATCTATCATTTCATCGTTGTTATTACAGTTTGGTTCTATTTTGTTTATATCGAACATATATCGAACATATAGGATGTTTTATTATCATTCACAAATGATGCGGCAATCATATCGCATAAATGGAAGGAGGAGGATACAGGCGCTCCAGTAAAAATTATTTTTGCAAAAGGCAGGTCTTCCATTTTATTGCTCTCGTTCTCAATTTTCATGTATCGAAAAGCCCGTTTAAAGCTGACACCTTGCCTCTATAGTCTCTGTGGGGATGAAACGGAGGAAGACATGAAACATCATCTTATTGCAAATATGACCTGGCCGGCAGCGGAAAAACGCATCAGGGAGGCCAGGGCGGTTATTCTCCCGCTGGGGTCGACAGAACAGCACGGCTACCATATGGCCGCAGGTACCGACACCGTGGTGAGCGATTTTGTTTGCCTTGCGCTCGCCCAAAAAACGGGATGCGTGGTCCTGCCCACGCTGCCGTATGGTCAGGTTTGGTCCGCAAAGGGATTTCCCGCAACCATATCGCTTCGTCAAAGCACTTTTATTGATATTGTAAAGGACATCGTCATCAGCCTGGAACAGCAGGGAGCGCGCAATATCATACTGTTCTCCGGTCATTACGGAAATATGCAGCCGAGCCGTGACGCGGCAAGGCAACTGATGGATGAATACGGGTATCGCAATGTGTGGCATCTCGGCTATATCCATGTCGGCAAGTATAACGCCGAATATATGCAGACATCGCTCTGGAATCAGAAAACGTTCCATGCGGCCGAAATTGAGACCTCCATTATGCTGCATATCGCGCCGGATATGGTGTGGATGGACGAGGCCGTACGGGAGGAACCGGAGGTACCGGCGGAACTGGAGTTCAGACCCCTTCATTGGAGAGAATTCTCCCAATCCGGCCTGTTTGGGGACGCGACAATGGCTACGGAAGAAAAAGGAAGCCTCTTTCTCGAAAGATGGATCAGCGACCTTACAGAGATAATCATGAGAATCATCCCTTGATTATACCGGTATCAAACAAAACGGCGCCATGGGCGGAAATCATTATAAGGAGGTATAGACCGTGGGATCGGTATTAAATGGCTTTAAGGTCTTTATGGGGCAGTTCGAGCTGATCATGGGCCTGATTGTACTCGTAGGCCTGCTGATACAGAAAAAGTGCGCGGGCGACGTGATAAAGGGCGTCGTAAAAGCGATCGTAGGCGTTATGATATTGAAGCAGGGCTCCACGCTTTTACAGGCGGCCTACCGTCCGGTCATGAACATTCTGAGCAAAGCGTTTAACATTACCGGCGTTGTAACCGAAAACTACGCGGGCATGGCCGCTATCAACAGCAATCTCATAGAAACGGTGCTCAGCGTCGTTCCGATCGTTATGCTGATAGGGTTTCTTTTCAATCTCGCGTTCGCAAGATTATCTCCGTTAAAATACGTATTTTTAAGCGGCCACACGATGCTGGCGTTTTCAACGCTGATCGTCTGGATTTTCCATTGGTTTTTCAATGTGGGAGGCACAATGCTGGTACTTTCAGCCAGCCTGTTCTGCGGAATCTATTGGACGGTAATGCCCGCATGGGTGCACCGTTACGCGAGACCCTTTGTCGGTGACGACTTTACGCTGGGCCACATCAGCGGGACATCGGCCGTTTTCAGCACATGGGTGGGCAAACTCCTTGGCCGCTACAATAAGGCGACAAACCCCAAGATTTATGATGAGGATTCGGAAAACGTCAGTTTCAATGGCTTCGCCACGATATTCAACGACTCGACGGTCGTAACCTGCCTGCTGATGACCGTCGTTCTGGGAGGCATCGCTTTAATCGCCGGACAGGGGTATATCCTGGAGCAGCTTAAACTCGCGAATATCACAACCAATTGGGTGGTATATACGCTTGAGCTGGGAGCAAGCTTTACGGTAGGCATCGTGGTTCTTCTTGTGGGCGTACGTATGATGATCGCCGAATTGGTCCCCGCGTTTAAGGGCATTTCCGACAAGCTGATCCCGAATTCGGTCCCGGGCCTCGATATGCCAATATTCTTCCCGCTCGCTCCGCTGGCCTCTATATTGGGCTTTGTCGGCGCGTTCCTGGGCGAGTTCGTCGGGTTTGCGGTCCTGATCGCCGTGGGTTCCCCCATACTCATGATCCCGGGCATCATCGCCACATTCTTCGACGGAGGCATCGCGGGCGTATTCGGATATAAATACGGCGGCAAGAAAGCCGCGTTTATATCCGGCGTCGTTGTCGGCCTCATTCAGATACTGGGTGGCGTATTCTTTACGCAGATGTCGGGATTGGCACAGTTGGGCGCTACTTACGGCAATACGGACTTCGGTTCCATCTGGATCGGTATTGCCGGCGTAATGAGCATATTCAGAAATATCTGGGTGTTCCTGCCGATTCTGATTGCGGCGTTTATTGTTGCTATTCTCCTTCTGCGGCCTAAAAAGAACAGCAAGGCCGCCTGAGCTCCCTCTCTCTGTGCCTGGGGCGTCTTGAATTCCCCAGGCACAGAAAACCTAAGAAAAGAAGGACAGTTGCTATGATTGCAGTAGAGCGGCGAAATCAGATCATCGATAAGTTGCGGATAGATAAGGTCGTATCGGTTCACGAACTGGCCAAGCAATTTGGCACGACGGATATGACGATCCGACGCGACCTGGCGGACCTGGAAAGAAAGGGTTTGATTACCCGCAGTTACGGCGGCGCGGTGTTCAATGAGAAAGTGGGATATGAATCCGAATTTGTTACCCGCCAAAGTCAGAAAAGGGAGATCAAGGCGCTGCTGGGGAAAAAGGCGGCAAGCCTCGTAACCCCCGGCGACAGCATCGGCATCGATATCGGGACAACTGCGCTCGAGGTGGCGAAGCATGTCCGGGACATTCCCGACCTGACGGTTATCACGGCCTCCATACCTGTGATCACGGAGCTTTGCACGGCAAAAAACGTAAAGCTCATTTGTACCGGCGGCGAATTATCCGTGAAGGATATGTCGCTCAACGGTCATAACGCGATCAACATGCTGCAGGACTATGTTCTCGATAAGGTGTTCATCGGCGTGGCGGGCATTTCGTTCGATCATGGCTATACGGTATTCAACATGCAGGACGCGCTGGTCAAACGCATACTGATCGAGCGCGCGCTTGAGGTGATTGTGGTTGCCCACTCCAATAAAATCGGGCTGGCGCGATACGCCTCCATCTGCAACGTCGAGGCGGCAAACAGGCTCATTACCGACAGTGGAATTAGCGCCGAAGACCGCCGTAACTTTGAAAGCTTCGGCGTTGAAGTGATCATCGTCGACGATTTGGAATAAGCGGATCAGTCCGCTCTGGAGGGATGGAACAATGCTCAAAGTGTTATGCGTTTGCATAAACGGAATGGGGTCCAGCCTCATATTGCGCATGAGCGTGGAGAAGGCGTTCAAGGCGCTGGGAATAGAGGCCGCGGTGGATCATTGCGATCTTGGCGGATTTGGCGGCAGAAGGCCGGACGTCGTGGTTACGACGCCCGCCCTCAAGGCGTCCCTTCCCGCGCGCGAGGGTATGCGCGTAATCACCGTAACCAATTTTGTGGATGTGGAAGGATTAAAAAAGGCAATCGTCGAAAATAAAATCCAGCCGAAATAGGCATGTTTTCAAGCGTAACCCGTCATTGGGAAAACCCGTAAAATCATAAGACGCAGTATAGCTGCAAAAGGGGTGGAGCTATGTGGATAGAATCAATGTTTGGCCGCCCGAAACCCGTAATAGGCATGGTACACTTGGATTGCCTGCCCGGGGCTGCGGGATATAACGCATCCCCAGGCCTGCAAAGTGTAATCGATCATGCAAAGGGCGATTATGAAAACCTGGTCTTGGGAGGGATCGACGGCGTCATTTTCTGCAACGAAAACGATAAGCCATACGCAAAAAGCATGGGCAGGGAAACGATAGCCGCAATGACCGCGGTGGTCCTCTCGGTTATACAGGGAGGAGCGCGCGTCCCCTTCGGAATCGACCTGCAGTGGGATCCTTTTGCGTCGCTGGCCGTGGCCTGCGCGACAGGCGCCGGCTTTATACGCGGTATTATCTGTGGAACATACTGCGGCGACCTTGGATTTTTGGTTCCGGATACCGCAGGAATTATCAAATACCGGCGCGAGATAGGCGCCGGCCATATCAAAATCATTACAAACCTCATGCCCGAATTCTCACAATCCATGGATTCGCGCCCCTTTAGCCTCGTCGCACTGACGATGACAAAAAGCGCGATGGTCGACGCCATTTCGGTATCCGGCGCTATGGCGGGGCAAGCGGCGCCGTACGGGCAGCTTCAGGAAATCAAGGAAGCGGTGGGCGGGTTCCCGGTGGTGGCAAATACGGGAGTCAATTTCAATACCGCGGCCGATATCCTGAGAATTGCCGACGCCTGTATTGTGGCAACCTGCCTGAAAGAAGGAGGCCTCCCGGGAGGCCGTATTGAAAAGGAACGCGTACATCGGCTGATGGAAACAGCGGGAAAGGAAAAAAACCATGGCGCATATTGAAACGGTATTGGGCAAAATCAGCCCCGACGATATTGGCCTGAATAATTACCACGATCATCTCATCACCATCGGGGGCGGCGAGGAGAAAGCCGACCGCGATTTAAGGCTGGACCGGGTCGATTATGCGATCGACGCCATGAAGCGCTTTAAGGACGCCGGCGGCGGAAGCCTCGTCGATATGAATCCGATTGATTGCGGACGGCAAATTGAGATGCTGCGCAAAATTTCATCCGAATCGGGCGTGCACATCATCGCCTGTACCGGCTTTCAGCGCGCGATCTATTACGACAACGAGCACTGGGTCAACAAGTATGCGCTCGAGGACGTGGCGCGCCTGATTGCCGAAGAGGTTACCGAAGGCATCGAAACAAACAACTATAACGGCCCCATCGTTACGCGCAGCAAAGCCAAGGCCGGCGTTATCAAATTTGCGACGCATTACAATTGTATTCGCCCAATGGAGATGAAAGCGCTGAAGGCGACCTGCATCGCAAGCAGGGAAACCGGCGCGCCGATTTCGACGCACACCGAGCGCGGTACAATGGGCCTTGAAGTAATTGGATTGCTGCGTGAGAACGGGGTCGATCCCGAGCGCGTCATTCTTGGCCACGTGGACCGCAATCCCGACCTCGCATACCATAAAAAGATGGCGGCCCAGGGAGTGACGCTTGGTTACGACGGCCCGTCGCGTGCGAAATATTGGCCGGACAGCATGTTGGTGCAATTGATCAAGGGCATGTGCGCCGCGGGCTACGCTGACCGCATCGTGCTGGGCGGGGATAACGGCCGCGCATCCATGTGGCCGCAATACGGCGGCGGGTACGGGCACAACTATATCATCGAAAAATTCGTACCCCGGCTTCTGGAAGAGGGAGTTTCTGAAAAGGATGTCCATAAGTTTCTCTACGACAACCCCAAACGTCAGTTTTCTTTCGCATAAGAGCCAGAACGAATCGGCCCCCTCACGCCGATGCGGATGACTTCGGACAATGCACGTACAAATACAATCATACTATGTCAGAGGAGGGCAATAGTTTGCTCAAAGAGCTGCTGGAAAGGAATCGCGTTGAATTTTACGATGGATTTGATAACTGGCAGGACGCCGTCCGCACCTGCTGCCATTCGCTGATTGCCGACGGCTCCATTACCGACGAGTATGCCGAAGCGATTATTGAAAACGTGCTGCAATAC
>JAEWWD010000105.1 GCA_023396535.1 Bacillota bacterium | reverse complement strand
AGGGGAACATTGCCTGTCTCGGGGATGTAATCCCATTTGCTGCCGAATATGGTGTTATTATAGCAGATGTGGACATAATCCGCCTCGGGGTCAAGCTTCAGCTCTTCCTGCCTGGGGATGCGGGTGAACTTGATGGCCTTGGTGGTAGCGGCGAGATTGATGTCGCCGTACTTCTGGGCTTCTTCATATGCCTTGCCGGAGAACTGGCCGGTCACGATATAATCGGCCTTGCCGGTCTTGAGAAGATTCATGGGAACCATGGCGAACTGCAGCGTCGCGCCGCCCTGCAGGAACAGCACCTTATAGTTCGACGGGATGCCCATAACCTCACGCAGCAGAGCTTCCGCTTCCTTGATGATGCCGTCATACACCTTGGAACGGTGGCTCATCTCCATAACGCTCATGCCCGACCCACGATAATTGACCATTTCGTCTCTGCAGATCTCCAGCACCGGCAGGGGCAGCATGGAAGGACCAGCCGAAAAATTGTAGATGCGATCGTTAGCCATGTTTTTTGCTCGCTCCTCTGTTTTGAATAAATTTATTCCGAAAACGCTTCAGCCGCCCTACGCCCCATTGAGCAGAACCGCATCAACGTTCTTCGCGGAAGTAGTTTATACCGCAGGATTTAGGCTGCGAATGCTCCCTGCTCTGATTGATGCTGGTGATGATGAGCACCACCACCGTCGCCACAAAGGGAAGCATATCGTAAATCTGCATGGGTATGCCAAGGGGCAGGTAAAGGCGCAGTATGGAAAGACCGCCAAACAGCAGCGCGCCCAACAGACCGCGCGACGGACTCCATGCGGCAAATATAACCAGCGCCACCGCAATCCAGCCCTGTCCGTTGATGCAATTGTGCACCCATACGCCCTGGCAAACCACCATGGTAATGTACATGCCGCCGAGGCCGCAAATACCTCCGCCAATGCAGGTGGCCAGGTATTTATAGCGCGACACGTTCAGGCCCGCCGCATCCGCCGTAGCCGGGCTTTCACCCACGGCACGCAGATTCAGCCCCGCACGCGTACGGCCCAGGAACCATGCCAGTATCAGCGCGATGACAACGGCAAGATACACGACGAAATTATACCCAAACAGCATGCGGCCAATATAAGGGATGGACGAAAGGCCCGGTATCCCGTTGTTGGCAAACGCCGCCTTGGTAATATTTGAAACCGCGGCATAGCCGCCCGCGCGAAGCGCCATATGCTCTCCGAAAAAGTTCGCGAAGCCCGTGCCGAATATGGCCAGCGTAAGTCCCGTTACGTTCTGATTGGCGCGCAGCGTGACCGTTAAGAAGCTGTAAATGAGCGCTCCAAACGCGCCGCACAGAAACGCGCCCAATACGGAGAGAACCGCGGAAACAATTCCCGAAGCGGCTGCGCCCGCCGCGGCCTCATAGTAGAACGAGGCCGCCAGCCCGGCTATTCCTCCCATGAACATCATGCCTTCCACGCCCAGGTTGAGGTTACCGGACTTTTCCGTCAGTATCTCGCCCATGGTACCCAGAAGAAGCGGCGTACCCGCGAGCACGGCGGCATTGATCAGGTTAATTATCCAGTCCATCAGTGCTGCCCCCTTCTGCTGCGGAATATAAGCCTGTAGTTGATGAAGAATTCGCACCCCAACATGAAGAAGAGTATGATTCCCGTCAACACGTCGGCCGCGGAGGCCGGTATCTTAAATGATGTCTGGATCCGGTTGGATCCCTTTTCCAGTATAGCGATAGCGAACGCGACAATCAACATTACATATGGATTTAGCTTGCTCAGCCACGCGACGGTAATTGCCGTAAATCCAACGCCGCCCGCCGTCGTATCGGTAATGGTATAGTCTGCCCCGGAACACTGCAGGAAACCCACCAGCCCCGCCAGGGCTCCCGAAAGAAACATGGTACGCACGACAATACGCCCGACATTCATACCGGCATATTTGGCGGTATTCGTGCTTTCGCCCACCACGGCGATCTCGTAGCCCTGTTTGGTGCGGCTCATATATAATCCTACCACTACAACCAGAACCAGCGCAATAATCCAACCGATATGTACACCAAATACTTTTGGCAGCCAGGTGGCTTCATTGAACATGGCAATCTTGGGGAAACCGCGCTTTGCCGGGTCCTTCCAGGGGCCGTTCTGCAAATAGCCGAGAAACGCCATCGCAATATAATTGAGCATCAGCGTAAACAGCGTTTCGTTGGTGTTCCACTTGGCCTTAAACAATGCGGGTATCAAGCCCCAGAGACCGCCCGCAATCACCGCAACCACCGCCATAATCAGCAGCAGCGGCGTACGCGGGATGTTCTGATATTGAAACAGGGCAAAATAACTTGCCGCCATTGCGCCCACCAATATCTGGCCCTCCGCGCCGATATTCCAGAACCGCATTTTAAATGCCAGCGAAATGCCGAGCGCCGTAACCAAAAGCGGTATGGTGATACGAATCGTTTCAATCATCGTCGTTTTGGAGCCCAGGCTGCCGACCAGCATATCCGCATACACCACAAACGGGTTATGCCCAAGCGCCAGCATGATCAATCCGCCCGTCATGAGCGCCCCCAATACGGCCGCTCCCCGAATAAATATGGCCTTGCCGCGGGATATGGTATCCCGTTTGACCATACGCACAAACGGCTCCTGGGAGGCCGCGCAGCTTGCTTTGTTTTTCATGCGTTTTCCTCCCCGTACCGCTGCAGATTGTCCTCGTCAATGTGAACCATCATAAGGCCGATCTGTTCTTTGCTGGTCGTGCGCGCATCCACGATGCCGCTGACCTTGCCACCGCAAAGAACCATTATCCTGTCGCAAAGCTCCAGCAGCACGTCCAGATCCTCGCCGATAAAGAGCACGGCCACGCCCTTTTTCTTTTGTTCATTCAGCAGGTCGTAAATCGTGTAGGAAGAATTGATATCAAGGCCGCGCACCGGATACGCGACAACGAGCACCGAGGGGCTCGACGCAATCTCGCGGCCAAGAAGCACCTTCTGCACGTTACCGCCGGATAGCCGCCTTACAGGCGTGGAAGTGCCGGGGGTAACGATCTCCAGCCGCCCGATCAGCTCTTCGGCGAGCTTCTTGGGCGCTTTGCGGTCTACAAATATGCCCTTGCCGTTTTTATAACTTTTGAGCATAACGTTGTCGACCATATCCATAGAAGCGACGAGACCCATGCCCAAACGGTCTTCGGGCACAAACGCCATCGCCACGCCCTGGCGGATGATTTCTGTGGGCGTTTTCCCGGTGAGTTTGGCAGTTGTGCCGTCGTCTTTTAATACGGATATCTCGCCCGAAGATATGGGGTACAATCCCGCGATCGCCTCGCAAAGCTCCTTCTGGCCGCTCCCGGCGATACCGGCGACGCCCAGTATTTCCCCAGCCTTGAGCGTAAACCCGACATCTGTCAGGGCTTTGACGTGGTCCGCATTGAGGCAGGTAAGGTCTTTCACGTTCAAACGGGCGGGCGTGCTCTCGCTTAAATCGCGCCCGATTTCAAGCTTGACGCTGCGGCCTACCATGCCTTCCGTAAGAGACTGCAC
>JAEWWD010000001.1 GCA_023396535.1 Bacillota bacterium | reverse complement strand
ATGTATGTAAGAAGCGGCTTATAGCGTACCCAGCCCACGCAGGCGCGGTAAAAGCGCGTCACGATGTGCACGGTATCCGCCGTGACGGAGGGAAGACGTATGGGCAGCACGCCGTCGAGCAGATGGCGGTGGGTGGAGAACCCGTCGTGGAACGTATAACAGGGTACCTTCAGCACCGTTCGTTCGGTGAGCGTGGTGCTTAAAAACGTATCCTCGCCGCGCGCGCCGGGCGGGTTGTAGAAAGCGTTGACGCGTTCCGGACGCGTGAGGTTGAGGCACAGGTTGGAGCCGGATATGAATTTGGCGCGGTTGACTTCTTCCACCTCCTGCGCGTCCTGCCGCATCAGTACCTCCTTATCGGCATATGTCACGCCGCCGCTTTGCATAGTGGCTTTTACAGTTTCCCATTTCACGATGTCGTTGCTCAGCGCTTCGATGAATGTTCTGAAAGTTTCTTCGTTCATGCGCCCGTCGAGGGGAATGGACGGTATGGGTGAAATATAGCCGCAGTGGTGGCCGTGCGTGATATCCGCGTTTTTGATATGTTCAAGGTGCGAACGCAGCACATGCTGTCCGCTCCATATGGACGTCTCGCGCGTTTTGGTAACGGCGAGAGGGTATTCGTCGTCGTCGAGAAACAATAAATAGTCCATGTCGTGCTTGATGGCGAAATACAACACGGCGTTGCGCATGCCGGAATATCCGCCCCGGAAAAACTGCCCGCCTTCCTCCGGGCTTACGATGTTTTGCGCGGCGAGCTCTCTGATTTCCCCCTCGATGGTATCTTGGCCTATGAATACAACGCCGTCGACAAGGCCTAGAAGCTCCCGGCTGATGTTGGTATAATCGGAGGACTTTGTTTTGGAGTACTTGACGTCGTATGCGATAAAGAGATTCAGTTTGACGTGTTGATTATCGATGAGTCCGCTCTCTTTCCAGCTATAGATGTATGTTCTTAATACCTGCTGGAAGCTCTTCCTTCCCGTAGCAAACCCTATGCCCAGGTTGACGGTTCCTTTCTGATTCATAAACGTTCCTCCTTTTCCTTCCTGTCGCGGGCAGGCCCGCTGGTTCTGCGCCTCCTTCTTTATTCCCGCTGGCAGCGGGTACCGGCTGCTATTAAAAAACGCCCGCGGAAAACCGCAAGCGTGAAAAGGTGCAAATATGCATTTTCAAAAAATACGCTTACTCGGTTGGGCCCGGACAACCGCATAGTTGGGCCCGATTTGGCGCGGAATCACTCCGCTGAAATCTATAAAAAAATGTATACATGTATATCTTACAGGATGGAAGGGGCTGGAGTCAAGTTTATCGGGCGGAATAGACAGGATTCGCGTGTGATTTTCATGATTGTGAATGGTACAAATCAGGAGTCAATTCTTGCATAATTCGTGCAATAGAATTATTATTTAAACGGATGCTTTTATCTAATATATGGAGGATGTTCCATGCATATGAAAAACAGGACATTTGCATTTATCCTTGCGGCTGCAATGGCGCTTTCCATATTGCCCGCCATATCTCTTGCAGTATCGGATACTGCCTGGTATACGGGCGGCGGTCACGCCGGTGATTTAGCGGACCCCTACCTGATCGCCAGCGGCGACGAACTGGCCGGCCTCGCGGAATTGATCAACTCCGGCAATGATTTTGCGGGTAAAGTCGTGAAAGTTGCGGACGGCGCAACCGTGGATATTTCCGCATATCCGAATTGGACTCCTATCGGTACGCCGGCGCATCCGTTCCGGGGTACGTTTGACGGAAACGGCATAAGCATCGATCATCTGACTATCGACGATACCTATGTGTTCACCGCCGCAGGTGCCAGGTGCGTAGGCCTGTTCGGGGATATCGGGGCGGGCGGCGCGGTGAAAAATATCGTGCTCAACGCGCCGGAAATTACCGTGAACCATACGTCCGGCGGATACAGCAATACATATAGCTATGTAGGCGGCATTGCGGGCGTCAACGAGGGCACGGTCTCCGGCTGTACGGTAACGAACGCGGTATTGTATGTCAGTGGCATAGACGTCAAAGTAGGCGGCGTCGTCGGCACCAACAGCTCCGATAGCGGCACAAGCGCCGACGTAGGCGGCGTCATGCAGGATTGTACCGCTTCCGTCGATATCGATGCGGTAAGCGGCTATCAGATGGTACAGGCCGGCGGCGTGGCCGGCAGCTCGACCAAGCCGGCGGCTCAGATAACGGGATGCAGCAGCGCAGGCTCCGTTACGGCAATGGGATCCCTGCCGATCGGAAACTATATCTGCGCGGCGGATGTGGGCGGCCTTGTCGGGTATATCGACAGCACCGAAATTACGGGCTGCGCCAGCTCCTGCGAAGTTACCGCAGAGGTCGGCTTCAACAACGTAAACGCTGGCGGCCTGATCGGCACTATTGTCCAGAGTAATGTAAGCGACAGCAGCAGTACGGGCAACATAAGCGGCCAGGGCGGCGAAAGCCCCACATTCTACGGAATGGTATTGGCTGGCGGGTTTACGGGCTCGTTCAGCAACGGCTCGCAAATATCCGATTGCTACAGTACTGGCGACGCAAGCGCCCAGGTAATATCCACGGGGCTGAACGGTTATGCTTTCGCGGGCGGTTTTGCCGGGTATGTCAAACAGTTCGGGCCGAATACTGCTATCGGAACCAGCTTTGCCACGGGCAACGCCGCGGCCGCGGCGTTGGATAACGGCTATGTCTATTCCGGCGGATTTGCCGGCTACCTGCGGAACGTTACCGTAAGCGATTGCTTCGCCTCCGGCGACGCGCAAAGCACGGCGGCGCCGGGCGGCAACGCGAGAACCGGCGGGTTCACGGCGCGCGCGGTCGATACCAACGTTACCTATGCGTACGCGACAGGCGACGCTTTTGCGGACTGCGTATCGGCTGAAAACGCTGGCGGCTTTGTCGGCACGCTCTTCAATACAAATACGTTTACGGAATGCTACAGCGCGGGCCAGCTCTCCGTTGGGCACAGCGGTGCAACGTCCGTATGCGGCGCGTTTGTGAGTACGGGCGAAGGAACCTATACCTTGACGAGCTGCTATTACGACAGCACGACGGCAGCTTCCCTCACCCCTGTCGGAAGCTCGCTGGGTACCGCCACGGGAGCGGTCGCCGGCCTTTCGCGGGACGAGATGACAGCCGACGACACGCTTTTAGTGGGCATGGCGGGTCTGGCTGCGAGCGGCCATTGGATGAAGCGCGCGAACATAGCGGCGGAGCTGTATTATCCCGAGCTTTCGACTTTCGGTACGGCAGGCGGTACCATACAGACTGCCTCGAAAAGCAGCGTCACGGTACCGCTCACGCTCTTTACGGTGATGGTGGAGCAGGGTTCCGGTTCCGGTGATTACGAATCCGGAACGGTCATCGATATCACGGCGGACGCGGCTCCCTCCGGCAAAGTATTTGATAAATGGACGTCTTCAGGCGGTGGCAGCTTCGGCGATGTCGCGAGCGCTTCCACCACATTCACCGTACCGGCCCAGAACGTAACGGTCACCGCTACTTATAAATCGGCGTCCGGCTCTTCCGGCGCTTCTTCCCACCCCACTATTACGGTGGTGGAAACGCCGGACAATTTATCGGGAAATATATCGGTGACGCCGGTCGGCGAAGCGTTCGACAGATCCGTCGAAGTACGCCTGACGGAGGATGCGGTAACGGAACAGCAGGTGCAGACTGCGCTTTCAAACAGCGGCGTATCCCACGAGGCTGCGCTGGTGTATCCGCTGGATATCAGCCTGTATCTGCGCGGTACAGATACAAAGGTCCAGCCTAAAGAAGGCACGTCCGTACGCATCACATGCCCCATTCCGAATGAGTTGCTCGCGTACAAGGATAAACTGGCGGTCGTCTGTATCATAAACGGCGAACTTCAGGTATTGGAAGCGAACGTAGTAAGAAAAGGTAACGCCTGGTATGTGCAGTTTGAGGCAAGCCATTTTTCGCCCTATGCCTTTGTGGTGGATGAAGCGGGGATGCTGACTGAGGGGCTTACATTGCCGACGGAGCAGATTGTGAACCCGCCTAAGACGGGCGGCGATTTGGGCATTGGTGTTGCGCTCTTTTACAGCGCAATAGGAGCCGCCGCGCTGCTTATGAAAAAGCGGACGTAACAGCGAAACAGAAGAATAACAAAAAAACTGCTCCGCGTAGCCAACATGGCAGGCGCGGAGCAGTTTGTATATGCTGCGGACTACTCCCCGACTTTTCTCACCCAGCACTTCATTTCTCCACCCGCAATCTCCACTACGCCGTAGGTGGGGTTATTTTTTCCGTATCCGCGCCCGTAGCGCCCTATTGTGCCGGGATTCATCAGCATCATATCCCCCGCGTCCTGCAGCAGCGGCTGGTGCGTGTGCCCGAACAGTACGAGATCGGCGGCAACGGCCTCCCCCTTCCGCTTGATGGAATGCAGCCCCATCTTTACCCCGAACAAATGCCCGTGCGTCATGTACACGCGCTTTCCTTCAAAGGTCAGCAGCAGTTCAACAGGCGCGCCGGGCGCGTAATCCGTATTCCCCTCCACCGCATGCAGGGGAATTTCGGGGAAAAGCTGCGCGAGCTTTTGCGCGTACTCGAAATGATCGCCCAGGTGCAGCACGGCGTCCGGCGCTTCGCGCCGTACGGCCTCGGCCATGGCGTTGATTTCCTGGTGGGAGTCCGAAAATATCAATAGCTTCATAGCGGAACAAATCCTTTTTCCATATAGCCCGGCGGCGTATGCCGCGTGCAACGGTCCGTCGCGGGCTTAATTCCCGTATCTCATCATATTTGTACGCCCCATCACAGCCGCTTTTCCATGCAGATCGAATCGGGCATATCCGCGTACGGCCCGTAATTGGGGATAACGAAATATCCCATCGACAGATATAGCCGGTGGGCGGCGGCGAGGGGTTCGCCCGTCTCAAGCACCAGCCGCGCATAGCCCCGCTCCTTCGCCGTTTGCTCCAGCGATACGAGTATTGCCCGCGCGATACCCCTGCCCCGGTATTCCGGTTTTACGAATACGCGCTTGACTTCCGCCGTATCTTCATTAAAATGCTTGAATGACGCGCAGCCGGCGGGTATTTCGCTGTCGAACGCCACGAACGCATCGTGGATGAAATCCAGTTTATTGAGCGGCACATACTGCGCGCGGTTTTCCTCCCCGCCCGCCAGCTCGTTCAGGTATACGTCAAGCCCCGCGCACAGGCTGATAAACGCCGGGTCCTGCCCGTCGGTATGGATGTAGCGCATGCATATCCCCCGCTTTGCCTTGTTGTGAAGCAGTATATCACACTCCCCGGCGGCAGGGCGTGAAAAAACCAAAAATAAGCCTGCCGTCCCAATATCCGTTGGAAATGCAACGGATAATTATCTGCCCGTCTGGTAGGATAAACATGGAAGCCATGCATTGAAGAATATGGAAACGTCCTAAGGAACGCCCCCGCTTATCCGTACAATATGCGGCAGACGTGCGGAATAAGGACAGTATTAGCGGCAGGAAAGGGAGGATATTTGTTATGGTAGAAAACGAATTCCGCTTTACCGTTACGGATGAAAAGGTGATTGAACGGGTACTGGAGGATGACAACGTCGGTATCAATCATATGGTGCTGCGCAAATCCGAGGCGCTGCCCGAGCACTACTCGAATTCCAACGTGTATATGATCGTGGCGCGCGGGCAGGTTACGCTGCGGCTAGACGATCAGGAGCCGCACGCCTATGAGGCGGGCGGCATAGTGACCATACCGTATAAAACGAAGATGAATGTGTATAACGAGCGGGATGAGGTGCTGGAGCTGTTTGTAGTGAAGGCGCCCAGCCCGAGGGTTATGAAGTAGGGGTTGCTGCGGCTATCCACGGTTGGTGCGGGCGTCGCGGCGCTTGTATTCTGCCTGTGTTGCCCGCGGGATATATCGGTATCGCCGCCTTCGGCGGCGACGATAGTATTTTTACAGGGGGGCTCGCGGCTTTGGCCGCTCGCCCCCCTGTCCCCGATTGGCGTGGGGGCTCCGTCGCGCCTCAGGTGAACGGCGGTGCGATTTTCTATGGCGGCATCTTGTTGGTTTGCCTGCTACATTGCCCGCGGGATACATCGGTATCGCCGCCGAAGGCGGCGACGATTGTTTATTTTATTTAATAGTGGGAGGGCTTCGCCCCCCGCGCCCCCTGAAGTACGTACGATAAACTATATTCCATCGCTGACAGGGGCATTAATCTACTTCTGGATAATACTTTGGAATAGGACCTCCGC
>JAEWWD010000282.1 GCA_023396535.1 Bacillota bacterium | reverse complement strand
GCCTTAAGCCGCAAGGCAAGCGCAGTATCCGTAATTTTCCCAAGCCGCCACAGGTACAGCCCTTGGTTATAGAGTGAATCAAGGTGGTTTGGCGCCGTTTCCAGCGCCTTTTCCCAAGCCATTTCCGCCTCGCCGCTTTTGCTAAGGTCAAGCATGGAAAGAGCGCGATTGTTAAGGGAATCCGCCGTATCCGTCGCCGCCTTGGGCTCGGGGCGGGGATAGCCGCTGCCGGTTTCCGTTTGGTATATCCCGTGCAGTTTTCTTTCAACTTCCGCAAAATCATGGGGACGGTTTTCAGGCTCGCCTTCTAGACACTGTGCCAGCAGTTCCTTGAGCGCCTTCGGCATAGAAACTCGGGTCTGCTCAAAATAGTCGCGGCAACTCAATCCCGCCACCACACCATTTGCCCAGAGGCGGGATCCAATGTACATCTCCATCACTGATACTGCCCAAGAATAAATGTCCGTTCTGCGCGTCAGTTCCCGCCCATCCATCTGCTCCATGGAGCAGTAGGCGGGGGTGTAGCCGCCGGATGGAGAGAGTATGGTTTTGCCGCTATCGGCGGCTTCGTTCATGGTCGGGTAGCCTTCCAGTACCGTCAGCACCGCACGAGCCTTGGCAAGGCCGAAGTCAGCAACCTTGGCCTCGCCCTCTTTTGTGAGCAGCACGTTATCCGGCTTCACATCCTGATGGATCAGCCCCGCTTCATGCGCGTAATGGAGCCCGCGCGCAAACTGGATGGTGATATCGAGCAAACGCTCTTTTTGCTCCACTTCCGCGCCCGCATAGAGCGAACCCCTGCTGACCGCGTTTTCCAAGCTGCCGCCTTCCATCCATTCGGAGAAGATGGTCGGCGTGCCGCTGATCTCGCGGACGTAGTAGCAGGATACAATGTTCGGGTGCAGGCCGAGATTGATCCATGCCTCGCACTCATGAATGAAGTCGGCCTTGCTTTTCTCGGTGGAGAAGCATTTCGGCTGGGGACGTTTCATGGCAAGATCCACATTCCAGCCCGTATGGCGTACCTGCCACACGCTGCCCATGCCGCCCTCGATTGCGTCGGACTCGACCCGGTAGGTATCGAGTATGGTTTTGCCCTTTTGGATGGCGGAGTTGGAGACAGTCGGGCCTGCTTGCCCTGCCGCGTCGGAAAGTGCGGCCTCCATCATGGTTGTGCGGTCGTCCATTATGGTTGCATTGCCTTCAAAAACGGTCTTGCAGCCCCCCGGTACTGTAGCGCCGGGGTCGAATACGGTTTTATCGTTGTCTGCCATGGGGAAACCTCCTTGGATTCATCCAACTATGGGTATCATTGCAGCGCCGTATCTTACACGAGTTTTTTCGCCCTTTCCGCGCGTTTCGCCCGCATGCCTTTCAGCTTGCCAAGCCTGCGTACCGCCTTATTGCTGGTATTCTGATCGAGATCACGCGCAAGGATTCCGGGCAGCACATCCACGTCTCCAATGCCGTCTATCGCCCGGCGTACGACGTGGGGATTGTCTTCGTTGAGCGCGATATAGCGAAGCTCTTCCTGTGCATCCGGCAGCGAGCTAAGAATACGCGCGGCGCGGCCGCGGCAAAACGCCATGCCCTCCACCGCACAAACAAACAGCATATCCCTGCGCGATGCCATAGCGGATAGGGCGCTTGTAATCTCCTTGCTGTCAAGCGAGCGGCATACGACTTCGCACCGAGCCATATCCTCCGCCGGAATCCCGCCGCGGTATTCCTCAGGTACCCTGCCGCGCTTTGGGGGCGTAAAGCGCTGCCTGTCCTCCTCGGCGGAGGCGATGCGGACGAACCAGCGCGCCACGAGATCGTTGGGCCCCGTGCCGTAAAGGCTTATTAAGGTCGTTTTATCCGTACAAGCGCGGATTACGGCGTAATTGCTGCTGTCCATGTCATAGCCGTACTTCCAGGTTGACCGATGGTATTTGGAGGGTTTGGATACGCAGCGGTGCAGGTTTTCCCTGTCGCCTAACTTAGCGTATGCCTTCATTCTGGCGGCATAGGGCTTCGTCATGTCGTCGGCAAATGCGCGAAGCGCCCGTTGATCGTTCGCCCGCTCGACCGTGGCCAGCGCGATGCTCTCGTCCTCTGTAAGCAGCAAAATCTCATTCGCGTCCAATATGTCCGCCCCGCGGGCGTAAGCCGCAAGACCCACCGGGCCTCCAAGCAGGGTCAGATTTTTAAGCAACGCCGGGTCGGTGAGGCTTTGATTACATGCGGCCATAACGTGCAGCCACGCATACGGCGACGCGTCTGTTCCGTCGTAGTATTTAGGGGCAAATTTGCGGCCGCGGGCAAAATCGTACAAAAGTTTCTGCTCATTCGCCCCGGCATAGAGCAAACAGTCGATTAATTCCCACGTTTTCGAATCATATCGACGTTTTTCAGCGTTGCATTTAGCCAGATATCCGGCAAAAGAAACGCCTTCTTTTGTGGGAAGGATGTACTGGTTTTCAGGAGGAGCGGGCTTTGCGTCCGTCGTATGCTCAAGCTTGTTGAGAACCAACTGCCGCAGCCGTGGATTCCATGTATAGCGGCTGAGCTTGCGCAATGTCGGCGCGTCGTAATAACGTATTCTTTGAAAGATTCGCACGGCGGCGCCGTTTTCCCTCTCTTCCAGCACGATGCGTTTCAATACCGCATTGTCCGGAGCGCAGGATATTGCGCTGAAACGAAATTGCGGCGTCGAACCATAGAGAGCAAAGAAGTTCACAACAGATTTGCTGTGAATATGCCTCATCCATTCGTAGGCACCGTGTATATATTGATCCGGCAGTCCCATAAAACGATCCCCTATGCCATTATCTGGATATACACCGCCGAGATGTTGTCCCTCCCGCCGTTTTCGTTGGCTCGTTCAATCAGTCGCACGCATACCCGTTCCGGGCTGCGGCTTCCGCGCATCAGTTGAGCAAGCTCCCGTTCCTCCACCATACCGTAAAGGCCGTCGCTGCACAAAAGGATGCGGTCGCCGGGATGCACCTCCGCGATAAAAGCCTCCGGTTCGGCGGGGGGCTTCATGCCCACAAAGGCAGTGAGGCGGGAGCTTGCCGGGTGAATTTTTGCAGCTTCGCGCGTCAGTTCACCCTGCTTGACAAGGATGCCGGCGATGTTCTGATCCTCCGTGATTTGGATCGGCCGCTTTTTGAAGTGTGAAAGCAGGTAGCCCCGGCTGTCACCCAAATTGACAAAGATGGCTTTATTCCCAAGAAGCCATACGCCCGAAAAAGTCGCGCCGTAGGTAAAGCGCTTTTCAGCATTGCCCGCTTCAAAAAGGTTGTCGCTCATCATGCGCACGGTATCGCGGAACGCCTTGGCGGCCTCTTCGATGCTTTTATGCTCTGAAAACTCGTTTGTGCCGATGCGCATCAGCTCCGGCATGGATTTACCCACAAATTCCGACGCAAGCGCACCGCCCGAAAGCCCCCCCATACCGTCGGACACGGCGAAAAAGCCGATCTCGGGGCAGAACACCACCTCGTCCTGATTGCTATCGCGCAGCCGCCCGATATCCTTAAGCCCTGCGGCGCGAAAAGCATAATCAAACTGTTCAAGCTTCGTATTCTTCATCAAAGGACCCCCTTGACCGCGTTTTTCACATTGCTTGGCAAGGCCGCTATGATATCCTTCCTGAAAGCCGCCGCACTCTTATATCCGATTTCAGGCTGCTCTCTGAGCGCTTTGTCGATGACCGCCGCAAGCTGCTGGGAGATGGCCGTGTTCCTGTCGCGGATAGGAACGGCGGGCTCGCTGACGATGATCTGCCAAACGTTCTTGCCGGGGCGAAAGTTCTTCGGGAAGGTACCCGTAAGCATGTTGTAATAGCTTGCGGCGGCGGCCCACACGTCCACCTCCGGCTTGGCGTACTTGAAGTCGATGGCCTGCTGGCGCGGCATGAATACCGGTGTTCCCATGACCGTACCGGTTTTTGTGATTTTTGAAAGCCCTGCCGCGTCGAACGCCTTGGCCATGCCGAAATCCGCCACCATGGCCACGGGCATGTCCGAGTGGTCTGAAAGGAAGATGTTCCCGGGCTTGAAATCACGATGCACCACCCCATGTGCGTCTATCGTTCCCTTGAAAATCCCCTTCTTGATCTCCGCCGTGAGATCCACATTATGCACATAATCCAGCCCGGAGAGTATTTGCAGGGTGATCCAAGTGGCCTGCTCCAGGGAAAGCCTGCCGCCTTTCTTCTCCATAAGGCCGTCCACGCTGCCGCCCTCGCACAGATCCATCAGGATATAGAACACGCCGTTGGCGCTGCCGGATTGGTAGGTGGAGACCACGTTTTTATGCCTGAGCGCCTGTGCTACGCTCGCCTCGCGTAAAAACAGCTTGACCGCGTTTTCATCCGTCTTGACCGCGGGCAGCATGGTCTTTAGCGCGTAATGCTTGCCGGTGTCCTCATCGCGCACCTTCCAGACC
>JAEWWD010000234.1 GCA_023396535.1 Bacillota bacterium | reverse complement strand
CATCCCTATGATCTTGATATCTATCTGGTCGAATATGACGACAACGACTTCTTTGGCCTAGCTACGCTGCCGCCATCCGACCGCGGCTATGCCAAGAATGAGATCGTAGCGGCGGTTGTAGAGCTGTTCGTTCCCAAGAATGAAGAGATCCTTTGGGATGAGTATAGCATGCTCGTATTTGGCGGAGAGAATGTCGACCTCGACGTAGCCGATAACTATGATGGCGGCGACATCGACCTCGAAGTCAGCAAAAGCGTTACCGACCTCCTGCACGATCACTCCGACGCGTTCGATCTCAATTCCGAACTGAACGATGATGACGAAATCCAGATCGACATCGGCGATACGCACGGCTTTGATGGCAAAGAAACCTATAAGTGGCTGTTCTTCGCCAAGGTCACCGGCGACGACGCTTCCCTGTATGCAAAGCTGATCGATGGCGAGGGTTCGCGCGGCTTTGAGGGAAATGAGGGTCCTTTTGAACTCCTTCGAGTAACCCTCAGCGGCACCACTTACGACATCTTATTCGGGCTAGCCTCCCCTCTTCCGGATGAAGAAGATTTCAATTATATAATTAACTGGTCGGATGACGGCGACGCCTATTGCATTGTGATCGTAACCGACGACGAGTATAAATCTACCGGTATGGCCATCAGTCCCTATGGCGGTATGTTTGATGGTGGCGTGTTCGTCGCGCTCGGCGTGAACACCAAGCATGAGCTGGGCATCGTGGATCCTGATAACCCGGCAAAGATACTGACCGATGGCGATTTGTATGACGACGTCATGGATGTCTATGAGGACGTTGTCGTCGATGTGTTCGGGCTCGACTACTTCAACATCGGCAACTACGTACGCAAGTCGTATTTTGAGGATCTCGTATCCGGCGATACCATCATCGCCACCGTCGATATCGAGCCCTGGACGGCTTATGTCGCGGTTCCCGACAACATCGTCGTGGATCCCCCGAAGACGGGCGACGCCGCAAGCATCATGGGCTTCGTGATGGTCGCTCTCTCCGCCGCCGGCGCTGTCGCCCTCAAAAAGCGCGGATAATCGCGCAATTTCCATGCCGCATTGCGCCCGTCCGGCGGATATCCGCCGGGCGGGCGTTTTTTCGCCCTCTTTTCGCCGTATTTCACATGCCGCCGGTTGACAAACCCCGGCGATACGGGTTAGAATAACAGCATCTGCGAAAAGCGAAAGCTTTTCCTATTATATGTCGCGATGAAGTGGAGCCGCTTCCAACCCCGATCCCAAAGAGAGCCGCCAGCCGGTGAAAGACGGCGCTTCGGAAGGAAGACGCACTCGCCACGGAGCCCCGCGCCCCCATTACGGGAGCAAAGCGCGGCGTATCCCCCATGTTGCGGGGGCTCAAGGCGGCAGATATTTTGCCGCGAAAAAGAGTGGTACCACGGGAAAAACGTCTCGTCTCTTTATAAGAGACGAGACGTTTTATAATGTACAATGCACAATGAAAAATGAACAATGAAGGAAGAAAACCCCTTCGGAGTTTTCTTAAAATCAAAGATACGCTGTTAATAAAAGAAAAACCCGCAGGGTTTTTCAACAGCCATTGTTCATTGTACATTGTTAATTGTTCATTTTAAAGAATGATACTACGACGGAGGTTTCAAATACATGATCGATCGTTACGACCCAAGTGCCATAGAACCCAAGTGGCAGAAAAAGTGGGACGACGCGCATTGCTTTGAGGCGGAGGCCTCGCACGAAAAGCCCAAGTTTTATGGGCTCATAGAATTCCCCTACCCGTCGGGCATGGGCCTGCACGTGGGGCACCCGCGCAGCAACACCGCGCTCGACATCATCTGCCGCAAGCGGCGCATGGAGGGCTATAACGTGCTCTACCCCATCGGCTGGGACGCGTTCGGCCTGCCTACGGAGAATTACGCCATCAAGACAGGCATCCACCCCGCCAAGGTCACGCGGGATAATGTGGATAAGTTCCGCACGCAGTTAAAGCGCCTGGGCTTCTCGTTCGATTGGTCCCGCGAGGTCAATACCACCGACCCCGCCTATTACAAGTGGACGCAGTGGATATTCCTCAAGCTGTTCGAGAAAGGGCTCGCCTACAAGGCCGAGATTCCCATCAATTTCTGCACCTCCTGCAAGGTCGGCCTTGCCAACGAAGAAGTCGTGGACGGCGTGTGCGAGCGCTGCGGCGGCGCGGTCGTGCGCAAGGTGCGCAGCCAATGGATGCTGAAAATCACGGAATACGCGCAACGGTTGATCGACGATCTCGACCAGCTCGATTATATCGAAAAGGTCAAGATTCAGCAGCGCAACTGGATCGGCCGCAGCGAAGGCGCGGAAGTTACATTCCCCATCGAGGGCTACCCGGAAGGGCTGCGCATATACACCACGCGTCCGGATACGCTCTTTGGCGCGACGTACATGGTCGTCTCCCCCGAGCACCCGCTGGTGGAAACGCTCAAGGACGTCATCACCAACATTGCCGACGTGCGCGCCTACCAGGCCGCCGCCGCGCGCAAATCGGATTTTGAGCGCAGCGAGCTGAGCAAGGAAAAGACGGGCGTGGAACTCGCGGGCGTTACGGCCATCAACCCCGTCAACGGCGCGCATATCCCTGTCTGGATATCCGACTACGTTCTCATGGGCTACGGCACGGGCGCTATCATGGCCGTCCCCGCACACGACGAGCGCGACTGGGAATTTGCAAAGCGGTTCGATCTTCCCATCATCGAGGTCGTCAAGGGCGGCAGCGTGCAGGAAGCGGCCTATACCGATACGGAAAAAGGCGAAATGGTCAATTCCGGCTTCCTTGACGGCATGGAAGTGAGCGAGGCTATCCCGGCCATATCCGACTGGCTGGTGGAGAAGGGGCTGGGCGAAAAGAAGGTCAACTACAAACTTCGCGACTGGGTATTCTCCCGCCAGCGCTACTGGGGCGAGCCCATCCCCCTCGTGTACTGCGAACACTGCGGCTGGGTCCCGCTCCCCGAAAGCGAGCTGCCCCTCGTGCTGCCCGAAATCGAACACTACCAGCCCGGCGACGACGGATCTTCCCCGCTCGCTCGCGCCACGGACTGGATCAATACCACCTGCCCCAAATGCGGCGGCAAAGCAAGGCGCGAAACGGACACTATGCCCCAGTGGGCGGGGTCGTCCTGGTATTTCCTGCGTTATATCGACCCGCACAACGATCAAGCGCTCGCCTCAAAAGAAGAGCTTGCCTACTGGAGCCCGGTGGATTGGTACAACGGCGGCATGGAGCACACCACGCTGCACTTGCTCTATTCCCGCTTCTGGCACAAATTCCTCTACGATATCGGCGTGGTACCCACGCCCGAGCCCTACCAGAAGCGCACCAGCCATGGCATGATACTCGGCGAAAACGGCGAGAAGATGTCAAAATCCCGCGGCAATGTCATCAATCCGGACGATATCGTCAACGAACTCGGCGCGGATACGTTCCGCGTATACGAAATGTTCATGGGCGCTTTCGATCAGCCCATCCCCTGGAGCACCACCGGCGCGCGCGGCTGCAGACGATTTCTGGAGCGCGTGTGGCGGCTGCGGGATATGATGCAGGGCGAG
This sequence comes from Bacillota bacterium, assembly GCA_023396535.1. Classification (GTDB taxonomy): domain Bacteria; phylum Bacillota; class Clostridia; order Christensenellales; family CAG-138; genus JAEWWD01. The sequence goes on along the minus strand of JAEWWD010000234.1, from coordinate 5,420 downwards.
GGCGAAAGCGCCGACATGCGGGGAAAAGTCCACGCCTGCGTCAAGAAGGTGACCGAGGACTACGAGCGCATGAAGTACAATACGGCCATCGCCGCCATGATGACGCTGGTCAATGACTTCTACGCGAAAGGCAGCGTTACAAAGCACGAATTGCACACGCTTTTAACCATACTCTCCCCCGTCGCGCCGCACATGGCCGAAGAGCTCAACGAGGCTTTGGGCTTCTCCCCCCTCTACAAAGAGCCGTGGCCCAAGTGGGATGAGGCGGCGCTGGTGGAGGATACGATTGAGCTCGCGATACAGATCAACGGCAAGGTCCGCGCACGCATGATGGCCGCCGCCGATGCATCCAAAGAAGAAATCGAGCGCGCCGCGCTCGCGCACGAAGAGATCGCGCCACTGCTTCAGGGTAAGACCGTGCGCAAGATCATCGCCGTGAAGAACGTCGTGAACATCGTGGCAAACTGAGCCGTCTGAAGAGTATTTCTAACGGAACCCTTCCGAATGAGGGTTCCGTTATTCTTTTTATAGCTGATTGACCGTATCATTTCACTCAGGTATATTGAAAGATATCCAGCAACTTTAAAGGAGTATACCGCCGATGAAAAAGCTGCTTCCCCTTCTGCTTACGTCAGTTCTGCTTCTATCCCCCCTATTCCCCGCCATGGCATTTACGCCGGACGACAACGATAATACGGATAACCCGGTAAAAATCAATCTCTACCTCGTGGACTACGACCAACAGGATTTCTTTGGCGTCGCTTCGCTTCCCCCGGCAGACCGCGAATATGCCAAAAACGAGATCGTGGCGGCGGTCGCGGAGCTGTACATTCCAGAGCTTAACGTGCTCAAGAATTCACCACTGCGCCTGAGGTACATGTGGTTTGTACTCTCTGGGGAAAACGCCGACCTGAACATAGTCGAAAATAAAATATCCACAGACGCGCACGGTACTACGACGGCGGATCTCAAAACAGGAAACGTGCCCGTGCCTATGGACGCATTTTACGATAAAGCATATAACGAAATCAGCATACAGCTTAACGACGTACAGGTGGAAGACACCGCTCAAGTATACCGATGGCTGTTTTTCGCCAAGGTGACGGGCGATAACGCCTCCCTTGCCGCCACGCTCTACGACGGGTCAAAGAGCATCAGCGATGGATTTTCCAACGCGAAGACGGATCCTGAAACAGGCGAAACGGTTCAAACGCTTTCCCGTTCCCTTTACGACCTGTCGCTGAATATCAGCAAACGCAGCATGTCCGGAACCGAAGGCTGGCGATATACGATTCTGACCTCATCTGTAGATTATCCCAAAGGATCGGGGTTCACCATTTATGTTGACGACAAGCACCGCTCCATCGGTATGGACCTTTTTAGAGGATCACATGAAGATACAGTTACTGTTGGCATGGGCGTAAACGCGAAGGGTGAGCTTGGCTTCGTGGACCCGGCAAATCCCGCGGTCCTGCTCACCTCCGGCGATCTGTACAACACGTTTATGGAATTTTACGAAGAAATCGTGCGTGATAAAATGGGCCTTGATTATTTCAAGCTGGGCAATTATGTGCGCGATTCCTACTTTGAAAATCTGACGTCCGAATATACGCTCACCGTCACGGCGGATATCGCGCCGTTCACGCCGTATGTATCCATACCGCAGAATATCGTACTAACTCCGCCCAAAACGGACGGCAGCCCGGGCTTCACGGGTTTTGTGCTTATGGCGTTGCCCGGCGCGGCGATGCTGCCGAAAAAACGCAGATAAGTACATTGCCATGGATTTTAACTATTTGAATCATGTCGATTAGCTTGGAATCGACCTAGGGGCCGGAAGTTAAGGAGCCCCCGATGAAGAAACTACTTGCGCCTTATGCCGCAGGCTTGTTTGTATTCTCTCTGCTTCCGCTCTTGCATTCACATCGGATACTCAGTAGGTCGGCGGATACGAGATAATCATGACGGTTTACCGGGGTGCCGTGCGGGATGTTTTCTCAGTGTCCGCCTTCGTCTTTCGTCATATTGGGCGCTTTTTACCTGATTTTGGCAGACTCTATTCTCTAAGCAAAGCCTCTCCTCAGGTTTCTATATTTCTTAACGTTTCGTTTTACATGATTCGCCAAAATGACTCAGTTCTTGTCAATCTCCTTCATCGACAAAGTACTATCTTTGTCTTAAAATATGGCGGGGTGTTAATCTATGGACAATTTTGAGGAATGGCGGTGATAAACTTTGGAAAACTATAAGGATTTATATTACTTTCTTTTCAACCGGATATCGGACATGATACTGGAACTTCAGCTTCTGCAACAGCAGGCGGAGGATGCGTACATGACCGGGTACAGCCGCGGCAAGCAATCCTCTCTGCAGATGCAGCAGGCTTTGCCGGACGCTTCCGAGCAGGCGTCCTATATATTGCCTTTGAACGATGAGGAGCCCGTCGCCGCGCCGTCGGCGCAGGATGACCCGGGGCACGAAGCCCAGGCGTTATTCTCGGAAGCATATTATTCCAAAACGCAAGCCGCTGCCGGCTCTTCACGGCAGCCGCTGCCGTTCGGGCGTCCTAAGCAGCAGCTTCCACCTCCCGCGATTGCGTCCGAATATTCGCGGCATCCCATCGCAGAATGAGTGAAACGGCAGCAAAATTCGCTGCCTGAATAAAACGCGGAGGCCCCGCCTCCGCCTGAGATATCCTTCCACAGAGAGAACTCCCCCCGCATCATTTACCCGGCAATCGGTTGTGCGGCGAACGCCGCACAACCGATTGCCTCCGACATGCGCGGTGCAAAACGACACCCTTTACCCGAATTCCTGCGAGCTCGGGAACCGAGCGCCAGCTTGCGCGGTAAAATTCGACAAAGGGCCAAACGCCGCTTTGTCGATAAAGGTTATACGGCCTTTTGCGCGGGGGAAATCCTGTCGAAGGCGCGCTTGACGGGCGGCAGCAGCGCAATAACGATGCAGATCAGCGCGTCCGGCCCCAGCGACATGGTGTTGTAAATTGTCGAATAAATCCACGGATTCATGCCCACAGGCGCGTATTCCGCGAAGAATATGGCCCCGGAAACTGTCGAGCACAGTATTCTGCCTATACCCCCGACCAATATGCCGAGCGGCAGGCTCTTCGGGAACATGCCCGCAAGGCCTATGCAGGCAAACCCAAGGAAGTAATCAAGCGCAGGCTGCGCCCAATGCACCGCGATAGGCTCCTGTATGAACTGCAGGATACCCAGCGCCAGGCCGGCCAGCAGGCCCTTGCGCGTGCCGAACCAGTTGGCGTAGAGCGCCACGGGCAGAAGGCTCGCCACCGTGATGGAGCCGCCCTGCGGCATTTCAAACAGCTTCAGGTACGACAGCAGGAAGGAAAGCGCCACGCACAGCGCGCCGTATACCAGCGCGCGGGTGGAATCCTGCCGCGGCTGCGCATCCGCTGCGTTTTTACGGGCGCGGACGATGGCGACGATGAGAGTCACGATCATCGCTGCGGCGACCGCGAGCGTGATCCAGGTGACGACGGGGAGCTCCGATAGCTCCGAGAACAGTGTGAATTCCATGCTTCCCCCTTTTCTCCAGCCGCCGTCGCAAGATATACCCGGCAAATAAATTGCCCGCCATACGGTGAACGTAGGCGGGCAAATGACTGCTTAATCGCTTGCTCCGCTTCCCTACGTTAGGATTACCTAAACAGGTTCGAAGGGTCTCTCTCAGCCGCCCGGATACCCGGGACAGCGCCCCCAGCGGTTGGATATGTAATTTTGATGCGTTCATTGTACGTCACAGGCAGCGCATTGTCAAGATGGCGATCCTTCCTGCGGGAAGCCGCATCCCTCCGTGCGCGCACCGGCCGTCATTCAAGCACGCACAGGTATACCGTCATTTCTTCGTCCACGTCTTCCGTATCGAGATACGCCCATATGGCTTCGGACGCCGCGCGAAGCGCCTGCGCCTTGGGGTAGCCGTATATGCCGGAGGATATCAGCGGGAACGCCACCGACTCGCAGCCGTTTTCCCGCGCCAGCCGCAGAGAATTCCTGTAGCAACTTTTGAGCTGTTCTTCCTCCCCCGGCCCGCCGCCCCCCCACACCGGCCCCGCCGTGTGGATGATGAATTTTGCTCTGAGCCGGAATCCCGGCGTAATCACCGCCCGCCCCGTTTCCACATGGCCGATGGCGTCGCACGCCTGCTGCAGCTCGCGCGCGCCCGCAGCCTTATATATGGCGCCGCAAACTCCGCCGCCCTGCCGCAGAGCGGTGTTGGCCGCGTTAACGATGGCGTCCACCCGCATGTTCGTGATGTCGCCGCGCACAATTTCAAACGGCATGGCAAGAGGTCTCCTTGCTGCTTTTTCTTGATTATACCATACGCGCGCACCGCCACGGGCCGAAAGCGCCCATTTAATGTTCAATCTAAAATATTTAATGTTTATCGTTAATTTATTGTTGACAAGAATTAAATCGTATGATATTCTGACGGCAGAAAAAACGAGGAGACAATAAAGTATGAATAAAATATCGGAAAAGCAAACCAAGCCGGCCATCGAGCGCATCAAGTCCATCAGCCGGGTGCTGGCGGTGCTGTCCAAGGTCGCGCGTGTATTCTGTTTCGTGGGAATCGGCGTACTGAGCTGTGGGATACTGTTCCTGATGATCGCCGGGGATATGGACCTGATCGTTCTGGGCGGGAACGTCGTACTGCACAGCCCCTACGCCGCGTTGGATATTCCGGGCGTGAACCATTGGCAGCTCGTATTCATGAGCTTTGCGGGCATCGCGTCGTTTATACTGCTCGCCATACTGTTCAAGCGCTCGCGCGAGATATTCCACGACATCAGTGTGGACGAATCGCCTTTTACAATGAAACAGGTCAAGCGAATCCGCAAAATCGCGATACTTTTCCTCATCATATCCGTGCTGAACTTTGAGGGCTTTACCCCCGCCTTTTCCGTGAACTTCGCGGGCGTGCTCGGCGCGCTGATGTTCTGGTGCATCTCGCTCATATTCGAGTACGGATGCGAGCTGCAGAAGCAATCCGACGAGACCCTGTAAAGGAGAAGGAGAATGCATATGCCGATCATACTGAGGCTGGACAGGGTAATGGCCGACCGGAAAATGAGCCTGAACGAACTGAGCGACCGCGTGGGCGTGAGCAATGTCAACCTCTCCAAAATCAAAACGGGGAAAATCAGCGCCATACGGTTTTCCACGCTGGAGGCTATTTGCGACGTGCTGGACTGCCAGCCGGGGGATTTGCTGGAGTTTACACGAGGGAATGAACAATTAACAATGAAAAATGAACAATGAGGATAGAATTTCCATAGGAACGAAACAAAGCGGGGCAACGTTGCCCCGCTTTGTGTATCTTTTATACTTTACTGTAATGCTTGTATCCGTTCACTTACCTGCCGGGTGGCTGTAAGG
>JAEWWD010000210.1 GCA_023396535.1 Bacillota bacterium | reverse complement strand
CCTCTATGACGCCCAGGCCGCAGGAGTTCGCGTTGGCGGAAAGTACGTCCGCGCCCTGCTCGATGTACGTCATGGCCATTTCCTTGCCCTTGGCGACGTCGGTCATGGATTCGGTGTAGCCCGTCAGCACCTTGATGTCGGGGTTGATATACTTCGCGCCCACGGCGAAGGAGTCAACCGCGTCCACGATATGAGGCAGCGTCGTGCCGCCGATCATGCCGACGACGCCGGTCTTGGAATACAGCGCGGCGCATACGCCGGCGAGGAAGCCGGTCTGCGGCGTGTTGAAGCGATAGGCCGCCACGTTGGGTTCCTGGTAGTTGTTGCCGTTCATGACGGCAAATTTCACATCAGTGAAGTCGGGGGCAACCACCAGCGCGGCATCGGAGAACTCGTTGCCAACGGCGATGATCAGGTTATACCCCTGAGACGCGTAATCGCGCAGCACGCTTTCAAAGTCGGGCTGCAGCACGCTCTCGGAATATGCAATCTGCACGCCAAGATCTTTCTCCGCCAGCTGCAAGCCTTCATATGCGGATTGATTCCAGCCCGCGTCGTTGATTACGCCGGTAAGCAGCATGGCAACCTTATAGGGTTCCGCAGGAGACTCCGCGGGCGCTTGAGTAGCCTCAGCCGCGGGCGCTGCCGTAGCCTCGGCGGCGGGCGCTGCCGTAGCTGCGGGAGTCGCCGCCGGTGTGCACCCCGCAAACGCGAAGCACAGCAACGTCACGAGCAACAGTATGGATGTGAGTCGATTTGCCTTCATGATAGTACCCTCCTTGATTGATATGGTGAGTTGACGTTACCGTCAAAACCCTGCCAATGAATATAGCTCCCTCGCAAGCCTTTGCTCGCTTCTGAGCAGTTCCTCCTCGTCAAGCCGGGTAAATTCGCCGTTTTCCAACAGCGTTTCCCCACCGACGACCACGGTCACGATACCCCGCGTATCCGAGGAGTACACCAGCGTCGCCACAGGATCATGCATGGGACAGCAGCCCGGCGATTTGGTGGGATCAAACAGGAAGAAATCCGCGCGCTTGCCGGGCTCTATGGAACCGAGCTCCTGTGAAAGGCCTATGCACTTTGCCGCGCCCACAGTGGCCATTTCCAGCGCCTGCCATGCGGTCATCGCGAGCGGGTCGTTCCGGGCGGCCTTGTGTATGAGTGCGGTCAGCTTCATCACCTCCAGCATGTTGTTGGAATTGTTGCTGGCCGCTCCGTCCGTCGCGAGGCCAACCGTGACCCCGTTTCTAAGGAAATCCGGAACAGGCGCTATGCCGGACGCGAGATAGAGATTGGATACCGGGTTATGCGATACGCATACCCCGTTCTGCGCGAACCGGGCGACAACCTCATCATCCGTTTTGACGCAATGGACGGCGAGGAAGCCCGGCCGAATCAATCCCGCTTCTTCGTAATACTCAATCGCCCGTTTTTGGTAACGCGACAGACAGATATTATCATCCGTATCCGTTTCAAACACGTGCATCATAATGGGAATATCTTCAGAGAGACTGAAGTCGACGGTACGTTTCAATCCTTCAAGGCTCACTGCCCACGCCGCCGCGGGAGCAAGCCATATTTTTATCCGCTCATCCTCATAGCTTCTTTTGAGCGCAAGCGTTTCCTGTAATACGGCTTCCAGATCCTCGATGAGCTCTTTAGGGAAGCTGGACCCGTTGGCCACGTTGCGAAAGCCCCTGCCATACACAAGCCGCATGCCCGCGCTGCGCACAGTTTGTATTTCCGCATCCGACAAACCCTTTACCGGATGCACCTGCATGTAATCCGTAAGCGTCGTAACGCCGCTGCGCAGCGATTCCAGCACGCAGCCATATGCGGCGGCGCGAATATGCCGCTCGCGGATCTGCCGGCCGGCCGGGCCGATCACGCCGGGCCACCAATCCTCCAGCACCATATCCACACCCAATCCCTTGAGCAGATGCTGGAATATGTGCGTATGCGTATTGATAAGCCCTGGAAACAGCACCGCCCCTTTCGCGTCCTTTATGGGAACGCCGCGTTCGAGCGCTATGGCACGGATATCGGCGCTATCCCCAACGGCGCTTACTCTGCCCTGTTCATACAGGACGCCCGCGCCGGAAAGTATACGCCTGGTCTTGTCCATCGTCACGATCGTAGCGTTGCAGACAGCGCCTTGCACGAAATAGCCTCCCTCTCCGCCTTAGCGGCTGAGCATACTGATTTGGACGTAATCGTGGTTGAACTTGTTATAGCTGTACGCCATGGGAATATCTTCGATGGAATAATAAAGTTCGCCCATTATGATGATGGGACTGCCTTCCGGTACGCCGATCTGCTTTTTTTCGAGTTCTGTGGTGAGATAAGGCAAAAAGCGCATATGGCCGTATGCCATTTCCTTGCCGAAATAGAGCCAGAAAATATCAAACAGGCTCAACGGCGTTTCAAAATTCTCCGGCACCTTCTGAAACAGCTTTGCCGGCAACCAGTTGTCGCAGTGTACGGCGGGCTTGCCGTCGGCGAATATCGTGCGTTCGTAGAACAATACTTCTTCGCCTTTTTTCAGTTTGAGATCGGCGCATATCTGATCGTTCGGCGTAACAAGCTCCATTTTGGCGACGGTGTCGGTCACCTGGTACCCTTGCGCCTCCAGCAGCGTGCGAAAGCCCGGGAACTGATCCAGCCGCTTGGCGGCCCCCAGCGCGCTCAGGTGAAAATAATTCCCCGACCCATGTTTTTTGGTAACAACCCCGTCCTCGCGCAGCAGCAGCAGAGCTTCGCGTACCACCGCCAGGCTCACGCCCATGCTCGCGGCGAGCTTGCTTTCCGCCGGAAGCCTGTTGTCCGGAAAATGCTCCGTTTTAATCAGGTGAATGATTTCATCTTTTACCTGATCGCTCAACGCGCGATTCTCTTTGTGGAGCTTTGTGTGCAGCATGTATTGTTCTCCTGAATGATTTGAGGATAATTGGATTTTCGACAAATTCATTAACTCTTTAACTCATTGAATGACTATGCATGCATTTTACATCGGTTTGATTTATATTGCAAGTTCAACAGCTATTCTTTGTTTTTATATGGAGACATATGGTAAATTACCGCCAGAATGTTATTGCGTTCTGTCATTAAGAAGAAAGAGTGCTATAATGCTTGCATAGCGATGTAAAAGGAGCCGTAACCATGAAAGCCGTAAAACAACCCGGAAATAAGAGCACGACAACGCGGAATTGCAACTATACAAAGGCCGCTGCAGTATTCGCCATGTCATTGATTTTATTGACAGGGTGCGCGAGCAATACCGCCGTTATGGCGCAGCAAAGCCCCGTTCCTGTCGAGCAGGCAACGCCGGACGCCGCGACGAACGCACAGGAAAAGCCCGCAGTTACGACGCCCGCCGCGCAGGTCGCAGAGCAGACCGCCGCCCCCGATCAAAACGCATCTGCCGCATCCTATCAGATCGTATCCGCTGAATTCAATCAGGACAGCATTCATATCAAGTATCCGCAGATAAGCGGGCTGACGGACGCGTCCGTTGAAAAGACCATCAACGACCTGATCAAAAACGATATCTGGGACAGTCAGGTTCAGGAGACGATCGATACGTATCAGAACGAGACGATTAAGCTGGATTTGGATATGAGTTATGAGGTTGCCTTGAGCACGGACGGCATACTGAGCGTCCTGTATACCGGATCGGCATACATTGAAGGCGGCGTGCATCCCAACAACATGTTCCATGCCATCACCATTGACCTGAAAGACGGCAAGAGGCTGTATCTCTCCGATTTCACGCAAATTGACGGCAAACTCATAGAAAAGCTGAAACAGTCGAAATCAATCCATAATTTTGTGACCGATAACGAAATCCAGGATAAGACGCAGCTTACAGAACTCCGCGACGGCCTTAGAAACGAAATACAGGATCAGGACGAAAAGTTTATGATCTGGGATTTGAAGAATCAAGGGGACAGCGCCTTCTATCTCACGAAGGATGCGCTGGTAATCCGCACATACGTCAGTCATGCTGCCGGGGATTATGCGCTGGTGGACCTGCCCGGCCAGTACACGGTCAATGCGACAAGTCAATTTGACGATACGCTGTGCCTGAATACCGAGAAACTGGTCATCAGTTTTCAAACGAATACCGGTAAAACCGTATCCATCTGTATGGCCAGAGACGGAGGGTATCTGGTTTACCGCTTCGGCACAAAAGAAAATATTGAACTGGAATACCCCGCCAATAAAGCGCAGGCGTGGGATAGTTTCACCTACGATTACAGTACGAAAGATGCGCACGACAGCCTGCAATTTGAAAACGGAGGGTTCCGGTATGAGGTATACCAGCAGGACTACACGACCAGCACGGAACTCAAAGTAGGCGTAAAGGTTACGGAGCTTGCAACCGGGAAAGAAACCGATATGGCGGGCTTGCCGGAAAGCCTGATAGGCTATTGGTATGATTTGCAGGGCAACAAAAAAATGCATACTGCACAATAACTGCGCCCGCTGCCACAGCAAATAAACAATATTTATTCAAACGACAGCGGCCCTGCCGGAAACCGGCAAGGGCCGCTGTACTATAATCCTTATTTATATCCGGCTCAATACGCCAGGTTGCGCCACGGCCTTGTTTTGATATGCAGCGT
>JAEWWD010000174.1 GCA_023396535.1 Bacillota bacterium | reverse complement strand
CCGCTGCCACCGTGATCAAAAAATACCGCACGGCGTCCGCAGCCTCGTACCCGTGGAACAGCGCGTTCAACGGCTGCTTGAGCGCTACGCGCAGCAACAGCAGCACCCCTATGCCCCCGGCGCACTTTAACGCCTGCGCCCACCATACCGCCTTCACAGGAAAGCGGAGATAGCGGTCGTCCAGCCACCAGATCACAATCAGCCCCAGCATGGCCCCAAGCAGCGTATATGTGCTCTCTAGCCCATGCGAGTCAAACTCTGCCACGTTCTTCGGCGTTGTCGGCGCAATCACCACGTACAGCACGGAGGCCGCGCACAGCAGCAGGCCGGCCCCGCCGATCACGTATACTGCTCCCCTGCCGCTGTCCGCCTTTTTGAACAGGTACGCCATGAGCCACACCATCAGCGCGCCGCATAACAGCGACACGCCCACGTCGAGCGGCGTATGCACGCCAAGATACATCCTTGAAAAGCCGACCGTCAACACGACGGCAACGCACAGAACCGTCATCCACCGTTTTCTGATCCACAGCGCCAGCCCGCCGAACAACATGGCCGCGCCCTGCGTATGCCCGCTGGGGAAGGAATACCCCGTCGCGGCGGCGCGCGCGCTTTCTACGATCTGGAAGGACGGATCGACGACCCACGGTCGCGGAAGCAGGAAAATCCCCTTCAAAAGCTGGTTAACGGCGCTGCCCAACAGCCCCATATAGAACAGCCGGTAGCCCCATTTTTTATCCACACACCAGAGCACAATCAGCCCGACGGCCATGAACACGGTCTGTTCCCCGAAGTACGTCAAGTACCCGAATACCGTGTTCCAGAACGGCGTTCGCACGGCGGCCAGCGCTTGCAAAATCTCCATCGCATTCTCCTTACGAACCTAAACGGCTGCACATCAGTGGTGAACTCAAGCCGTTATGGCTATAAAAAAGGGGCACACAAAGCCCCTTTAAATATCCTTAATTTTCAAACGACGTCGGATGGAATATGGCGTCGCCGCCGTCCAGCGTCCAATCTCCCGCCACGCCGCCATGCGCCGCGCCCAGCTCGAGATGCAGCATGGTGATTCCGCAATCCAGCATGCCAAATCCGAAATTACCGCCCGTGCAGCGCACGCGGATATCCTCGCCCTGTACGATATAGCGCCACGGCTGCGTATTGGTAGCGGAAGGCGCCATGCGCGCGCATTCCAGCGCATAGCGCTGCCATTCCGGCAGTTCCTGCATACGCTGCTGGGAAAGGCCCGTCAACTGGTCGAGCGGCTTCCTGGGCCGCGCCGCATAAGGTTCCCCCGCGATGCCTATGGGCGTGATGCAGGGAAGCGTTTCGCCCTCCTTCACCCCCGCCGCCTGCGAAGCGAGCTTTTTGTTGAACATGCCGAGCCAGCAGGTGCCGAAACCCATGGCGGTGCATTCGAGCACAAACGCTTCGCCGAGATATCCAACGGTTCTCGGATCCGCGTCGATATTCACAAACGCCGCGAACCAGCCCGTACCCTTCACACGCCCCGCCCCAAGCAGTATGGGCGAAAACGCCCGCGGATCATGCGCGAGTACAATGCGTACGCCGCGGGCGGAAAGCGTATCCGCCTGCACGCGCAGGGTCTCGATCTCTTCCTCGGTGGGCTCTTCCCTGTATTTGCGTACTGCAAACCTCTGCCCCACGGCGGAGTGCCAACGCTCCATGGTGAATGACATCGTCCCATCCTCCTGCTCCTGCCCGCTCCGGGCGAATACGCTACGCGTGGGTAAGTACGTGCGAAAGGAACTGTCCGGTATAGCTGTTCGTTTGCGCAGCCACTTCTTCAGGCGTACCTTTGGCGATAACTGTGCCGCCGCGATCCCCGCCTTCGGGTCCCATATCGATAATATAATCCGCCGTCTTAATAATGTCCAGATTATGTTCGATCACAAGCACGGAACTGCCACCCTCGCACAGGCGCTGCAGTATCTCAAGCAGCCGCTCGACATCCGCCATGTGCAAGCCGGTGGTGGGCTCATCGAGCACATAAAGCGTGCGGCCGGTATCCCGCCGGGAAAGCTCCGTAGCAAGCTTGACGCGCTGCGCTTCGCCGCCCGAAAGCTGTGTGGAGGGCTGGCCCAGCCGGACATACCCCAGGCCGACGTCATACAACGTCTGCAGTTTTTTCGCGATTTTGGGGATGGGGGCGAAGAAGGCAAGCGCCTCTTCCACCGTCATTTCCAGCACATCATAAATAGTCTTGCCTTTATAACGCACCTCCAATGTCTCTCGGTTGTAGCGTTTGCCGCCACACACCTCGCAGGGGACGTATACGTCGGGCAGGAAGTGCATTTCGATCTTGATGATGCCGTCGCCGTGGCAGGCCTCGCAGCGCCCGCCCTTGACGTTGAAGCTGAACCGGCCGTTGGTATAGCCGCGCAGCTTGGAATCCGGCGTCATGGCGAATACTTCGCGAATTAAGTCGAACAATCCCGTATAGGTAGCGGGGTTGCTCCGCGGCGTACGCCCGATGGGGCTCTGGTCGATGTCTATGATTTTGTCGAGGTGTTCAACGCCCGTAATGCCGTCGCAGTCGCCGGGGCGTACGCGCGCGCGGTTGAGATCGCGCAGCAGCGTCTTTTTCACCAGTTCGTTGACGAGGCTGGATTTACCGGATCCAGATACGCCCGTGACGCAGGTGAACACGCCAAGCGGGATATCCACGTCGATATTCTTCAGGTTATGCGCGCGCGCGCCCTGTACATGCAGCCATTTGCCGTTAAGCGGCCGCCTTTGCGGCGGTACGGGGATACTGCGCTCGCCGCTTAAGAACTTGCCTGTAATGGATTTTCCGCAAGCCATGATATCCGAAACGGAGCCCGCCGCCACGATTTCGCCTCCGTGCTCGCCCGCCCCGGGGCCCACGTCCACCAGATAATCCGCCGCGCGCATGGTTTCCTCGTCGTGCTCGACGACGATGAGCGTATTGCCCAGATCCCGCATGTGCTTGAGCGTGGCGAGCAGCCGCGCGTTGTCCCGCTGGTGCAGGCCGATGCTGGGCTCGTCGAGTATGTACAGCACGCCCACCAGGCCGGAGCCTATCTGCGTCGCGAGGCGAATGCGCTGCGCCTCGCCGCCCGACAGCGTGCTGGCTGCGCGCGAAAGCGTAAGGTAATCGAGCCCTACGTCCACAAGAAAGCCCAGCCGCGCGTCGATTTCCTTCAATATCTGCGCGGCGATGATGGCGTGGGAGGTGGAAAGCGTAAGCCCCTGTAAAAACGCGCGCGCCTCCAGCACCGTGGCGTCGCTCAGTTCCGCGATATTCCGCCCGCCCACCGTGACGGCGATGCTTTCGGGCTTTAACCGCCTGCCGCCGCAATCCGGGCACAGCGTATTCGTCATATACGCTTCGATTTCCTGCTTGGCGTAATCGCTCTGCGTTTCGCGGTAGCGGCGCTCCAGATTGTTGATGATGCCCTCAAACGGCGCGTCGAACGTGCCTGCGCCGTACTCGCGCGCGTAGGCAATGTGCAGCTTCTCCTTGCCGGTACCGTACAGAATGGCATCGATCGCCTTTTTCGGAAGCTTGCCCACCGGCATATCCAGCGAAAAGCCGTAGGCTTCCGCCAGCGCTTTGAAATACATGCCGGCGATGCTGTCCGGCGCGTCGGATCTCCATCCGGATACGCTGACCGCGCCCTGGTTCAGCGATAGGCTTTTATCCGGCAGCACCAGCTCCGGGTCGATTTTGAGCAGCGTGCCCAGGCCCGTGCACTTGGGGCATGCGCCGAACGGGTTGTTGAAGGAGAACATGCGCGGCGTAAGCTCTTCCATGCTGACCCCGCAATCCGCGCAGGCATAGTTCTGCGAGAACAGCATGGGCTCACCGTCGATGACGTCGATGAGCGCGAGGCCGTTCGCCAGGGAGAACGCCGTCTCCATGGAGCCGGTCAGCCGGCTTTCCATACCGGGCTTTATGACAAGGCGGTCCACAATGGCCTCTATGGTATGCTTGAACTTCTTGTCCAGCACCGGCGCGTCGGCAATATCGTACTGCGTTCCGTCCACGCGCACGCGCACATAGCCGTCCTTGCGGAGCTGATCCAGAAGCTTCTGATGCTCGCCTTTTTTGGCGCGCACGATAGGCGCCATGACCTGTATGCGCGTGCCTTCGGGCAGCGCGCGCACCTGATCCACCACCTGATCGATGGTTTGGCGGGATATGGGCTTGCCGCACACGGGGCAATGCGGCATGCCGCAGCGCGCGTACAGCAGGCGCAGATAATCGTGCACCTCCGTCACCGTGCCCACCGTGGAGCGCGGGTTGTGGCTGGTGCTTTTCTGGTCGATGGAGATGGCCGGGGAAAGCCCCTCGATATACTCCACGTCCGGCTTTTCCATCTGCCCCAGGAACAGCCGCGCGTAAGAGGACAGACTCTCCACATAACGGCGCTGTCCCTCGGCGTAGATG
>JAEWWD010000125.1 GCA_023396535.1 Bacillota bacterium | reverse complement strand
GATCATGATCGCCGTGGGCGCGTGGATGCTCATAGACTTCAATTCCTTCTGGATCAGCTTCCACCTGCTGTTCTTCACCAACGACCTGTGGATACTCGACCCGGCCACGTCCCGCATGATCAACATGATGCCATGGCAGCTCTTTTACGATATCGTGCTGCGCGCGGGCGGGGTGTTCGTCGCCGCGTGGGCGGCCTTTACCGCCGTGGCGGCGGAAGTACGGCGCAGGGAAAGGAAGGCGGGCCTGTGACGCGGTATGACGAAACCGCCGCAACCCGCGCGGCGCGTATACGCGAATGCGGTGAGGCGATTGTTCTTGCAATCGAGACCTCCTGCGACGAAACGGCGGCATCGGTGATCAAAAACGGCCGCACGGTGCTCTCCAACACCGTGTATTCGCAGATTCCCATCCATAAAAAATACGGCGGCGTGGTGCCGGAGCTCGCCTCCCGCAACCACGCGCTGCAACTGACCCCCACGGCGGAGCAGGCGTTGATCGACGCGGGGCTGACGTTTTCGGATATCGACGCGATAGCCGTCACGTCCCGGCCCGGCCTTGTTGGCGCGCTCTTGACGGGGGTCAGCTATGCAAAGGGGCTCGCATACGCGCTCAGCCTGCCGCTTGTCGGCGTGGACCATATCGCCGGGCATGTGGCGGCGAATTACCTCAGCTATCCCGACCTTGCGCCGCCGTTTTGCTGTCTGGTGGCGTCGGGCGGGCACAGCCACCTGTTTGCGATTGAAGATTACAACGAATTCCGGCTGCTTGGCCGTACGCGTGACGACGCGGCGGGCGAAGCGTTCGATAAAGTGGCGCGCGCTTTAGATCTCCCCTACCCCGGCGGGCCGTCGCTGGAGGCGCTCGCGCGCGAGGGCGACCCGAACGCCATCTCCTTCCCGGCCGGGTTTAACGCGGGGCCGACGCTGGATTTTTCCTTTTCCGGGCTCAAAACGGCCGTGGTCAATTACCTGCACACCGCAAAACAGCGAGGCGAAACCGTCAGCCGCGCGGACGTGGCCGCGTCCTTCCAGCGCAGTATGGTGGAAACGCTGACCAATAAGGCCGTACGCGCCGCAGTAACGGGCGGCTATAAAACGCTGGCGCTGGCGGGCGGCGTATCCGCCAACCGCGCGCTGACCGGCGCGCTTACGGAGGCCGCCGAAGCGGCCGGGCTGCGCTTCTGCTGCCCCGCACCCGAGTACTGCACCGACAACGCCGCCATGATAGGCTGCGCCGGATATTATGCGCTGATGGACGGCAAACGGGACGGCTTGGCACTCAACGCATTCGCCCGCCGTGCGGAGCACGACGAGCAAACGCGTTAAGCGTAATGAACAATGTAAAATGAACAATGCACGGCGCCGGTCCGGCGCAATGAACAATGTAGAATGAACAATGCACAATGAATGAAGAAATTCCCTTGCGGGAATTTCTTTCATTTATAACGTACACATTCGTTTTTCCCATGACACACAGGCTTGCCTGCAAACCTGATAACAATTTTTAATGCAGGAATATTTCTCACATCATGCAGGCACTTTCATTATGAAAGAAATTCCCCCTGGGGGGATTTCTTCCTTCATTGTTCATTTTACATTGTTCATTGTTCATTCTGCTTTGAGCGCCACGCCGCGCTATTTCTTGCGCGCCTTCCCCGCGCCAAGCTGCCGAAGGTGCAAAAACTGCGCGTGCATGACCTGCAGCATATCCGTA
This sequence comes from Bacillota bacterium, assembly GCA_023396535.1. GTDB lineage: Bacteria > Bacillota > Clostridia > Christensenellales > CAG-138 > JAEWWD01. The sequence continues at coordinate 8,028 of JAEWWD010000125.1, read as the reverse complement.
AATACGGCTGTCAGCCGCGCCAGCATGCGTTCGCTGTCCTTGGCGCGGTTCTCGTGCAGGGCGGCCGCGGCGGTCAGCCGCTCGTTCTCCCGCTCAAACGCGAGGTTGGCTTCGGCGTAGGCGGTGAGCTGGGAATTGAGCCGCTCGGCGAGCGCTTGCGCCTCGCGCAGCGCGCGTCGCGCTTCCTCCGGCCAGTCGGCAGGCCGCACGGAAGCCCGGCCGGTATCCGGCGCGAGTTCCTTGGAGAACGCTGCTTTGTCGCGCGAGAGCATGGCCTTCACATCCGTATACGCACTCTCTGCGCGGGGGAACGCGTACGCGGCGTACACCGTCTCAAAGGGCCCCAGCCTGTGCAGGCGGCCCGCGCTCAGCCACATCGCGCTTTCGCAAAGCCGCCTCTGCAGCGCGGCGTCCCGGCTTTCGAGAAGCAGCGTCATGCCGCCCTTCACCATGCGCCGTATTTCCCCTTCGCATTTGCGGCGAAACAGCGGGTCGCACCAGTCCAGGGTATTGGCTATGACCAGCGCGGCGGGCTTATCTGAAAGCGCCATGGAAAGCAGCAGCCGCGCGCGCTGCAATGCGGTATAACCCGACACCGGCTCGAAATACTGCTCGCCAAGGCCTGAGAACGCATGCACGGCGGCGACCATGCCGCCCGTTTCCTCCGTGCCCATGCCCCTTAAACGGCAGGCGAGGCGGACATTCTGCGCCCCGCTCTCCTGCAAAAGCAGCGCGCCCTCGCCTATGGCGGCGGCTACGCGGCCATGCACGGCGCGCGTGCCCGAATCCGGCTCAACCTCCCCCGCGATCACGCGCAGCAGCGTCGTTTTTCCCGCGCCGTCGTCGCCGAGCAGCGCCCAGGATTCGCCGCGCCCCAGCCACAGAGTAAAATCGTGCAGCACAGGTATTCGGTCCCGCGCGTAGCGCTCCCTGTGCAGCGCGCCCCGCAGCATTTTGAACGTACCGCCGCTTGGCTGCGTTACGCGTATATGCGTCAATTGTATCATGGCTGCGCCCCCTTATCAGCGTTTATCCCTAGTATGCGCTTTGGGAGCGCTTGCTATCAGCGGCGCGAAGCCGCGACGGCGCCACGCCATATTTTTGACAAAGCCGGATATACCCAAAAATGCAATGTATTTTACATCAGGCTGCATTTTCTTTGCCGCGACGGAATAAAACCGGGGCGCTTACGTTAAAAAACGCACAATCTGTCGCCGCCGACCCATGTTTTTTAAGGCATATAAATATATTATATGCAATCCTGAATTGCCAAAACATATATCCTTCATTTTCTATTGACGATTGTCACGATACGGGGTATAATTCGGACAATATTGATATTCATTATATACGCAATATCTTTACAGAACCGACACGGAATTTTCACAACCGAATTCAAATTGGCGGCAGGATATTCCCGCGCGGCCGTTTGGAGATATCCAATAAAATAGGAGGGACAAAGTTCATGAAGAAACTGTTTGCATTGTTGCTCGTGGCGATGATCGCGGTCTCCGCGTTTGGTTGCGCAGCACCCGCCGCGCCCGCCGCAACGCCCGCACCCGCGGCGACCGAAGCCCCCGCCGCCGCTACCGAAGCCCCCGCTTCCACCGGCGCGGTAAAGGTCGGTGCTATCTCGCCCAACACCGGCGACCTCGCCGCTTACGGCGAAGCGGTTTCCAACGGCATTAAGCTGGCCGTTGAGGAAATCAACGCGAATGGCGGCGTGCTCGGCGGCCGTCCGCTCGAAGTCACTTATATGGACGACAAGGGCGACTCCACCGAAGGCGCCAACGCGTTCAACAAACTGGTCTCCGACGGCGTATGCGCCATACTCGGTTCCGTCACGTCCGGCGTGACCGCGGGCCTCGGCACGCTGGCCAACGAGCAGGGCATGCTGCTGCTTTCCCCCACCGCGACTGCGGACACCATCACGGAGGGTCTGCCCACCGTATTCCGCGCCTGCTTCCGTGATTCCTACCAGGGCGAAGTCGGCGCCAAAGTTGCCAAAGACCTGGGCCTCACCAAAGTTGCGGTACTTTATGCCTCGGGCGATCCCTATTCCTCCGGCTTGAAGGACGCGTTCGTCAACGCCGCTCCCGCGCAGGGCCTTGAAGTGGTCGCCACCGAAAGCTCCTCCGGCGTGCACGACACCGACTACACCTCCCAGCTCACCAACATCATAGCGTCGGGCGCGCAGCTCATTTTCGCCCCCTACTACTATGACACCATCGGCCCGTACATCGTACCGCAGGCCCGTCAGCTGGGCTTCACCGGCGCGTTCGTGGGCGCTGACGGCTTCGACGGCACCACCGGCACCATGCAGGACGACAAGACCCTGTATGAGAACTGCTACTTCACCAACCACTATGCGCAGGACAATCCGAGCGAAAAGGTGCAGAACTTTGTCAAGGCTTACCAGGCCAAGTTCGATCCCAAGAGCCTGAACGCCCTCGCCGCCCTCGCGTATGACGCCGCTTATATGCTCGCCGACTCCATCAACAAGGCCGGCTCCGATAAGACCGCCGACATCATCGCGGCCATGACCGGCATGAGCTTCGACGGCGTCACCGGCTCCTTCACGCTGGACGACACCAACACCCCGGCCAAGAAGTGCGCCATCATCACCTTCAAGGACGGCGCGAACGTATTCTACAAGGAAATCGGCTAAACCTAAGAACCGACGCGGGCGCTGCCCGCGACACGGCCCGGCCGGCGCAACTGCGCGCCGGCCGGGCCGATAAAAGTTGCCATACAAAAGACAATCCGTTCGGGCTGGCGGCCATAGAACGGGACTGCGGCACAGGGGCAGCAGGCTTCTGTGTCGTATTGTTTCTAAACAGGAGAGATTAACAGAGGGAGGAAAGTGCCGTATGGAAGTATTCTTCTTGCAGTTGATCAACGGCCTGCGCGTGGGCAGCATCTATGCGCTCATCGCGCTGGGGTATACCATGGTGTATGGTATTATCCGTCTTATCAACTTTGCGCACGGCGATTTTATTATGGTGGGCGGCTATACGCTCTTCTTCACGGTGCCGGTCATGATCTCAATAGGCATGCCGGCCTGGATGGCGGTTTTCATCGCGATAGTAGTCTGCGCGGTGGTGGGCGTATCCGTGGAAAAGCTGGCATACAGCCCGGTACGTAAAAAGGGTACCAAAATGAGCACGCTCATCACGGCCATCGCGATGAGCCTGTTCCTGGAAAACCTGGCGCAGACGCTGTTCGGCGCCAACCCCAAGCAGGTGAAAACCATTTTCAGCCTGCCCAACATCGGAAAAATCAGCGGCAATACGATATTGACCATCGTCCTGGGCATTATTGTCATGATTGCGCTGCAGGTCTTCGTCAAGCAGACCAATATCGGCAAATGCATGCGCGCGGTATCGGAGGATAAGGAAGCCTCCATACTCATGGGCATCAACGTCAACCGCACCATCTCCATCACATTTGCCATAGGCTCGGGCCTTGCGGCGATCGCGGGGCTGATGTTCGTGGTGCAGTACAACCAGGTGAACATCACGATGGGCTACATGCTGGGCCTCAAGGCGTTTATAGCGGCGGTTCTCGGCGGCATAGGCAGCATACCGGGCGCCATGCTGGGCGGCCTCGTCATAGGCATGGCGGAGAGCCTCTCAAAGGCGTACATGGGCGCGCTGACCGGGGGCGTCATTACCTCCGCGTTCTCGGACGCCATCGTGTTCCTGATACTCATCATCGTGCTGCTCGTTAAGCCCACCGGTATACTGGGCAAAAACGTCGGCGAGAAAGTGTAGGGCGAGCCATGACAAACCGTAAAGAGAAACTCAAAGGCTCGCTGATCAATTTTGCCGGCCTCGTACTGGTATTCGCGCTGCTCGTCGTCATCATGGAAAGCGGCGTCGTATCCGGTTATGTGCGCGGCATAATGGTGCAGTGTTTCTACGTCATCGTCATGGTCACGAGCCTCAACCTCGTAATGGGCTTCCTGGGCCAGCTTGCCCTGGGCCACGCGGGCTTTATGGCGATCGGCGCGTATACCAGCGCGCTTTTAGCCAAGGCGCTGCTGCAAAACGGCATACTGGCCGGGCAGGGCTCCAATATACTGCTGTTTTTAGTATGCCTGCTGGCGGGCGCGCTCATGGCGGCGCTGTTCGGCATACTCGTGGGCATCCCCGCGCTGCGTCTGAGGGGCGACTACCTCGCCATACTGACGCTGGGCTTCGGCGAGATCATCCGCGTGGTCATACAGAACCTGAAATTCGCGGGCAGCAAGGGCCTGGCGCAGGGCCAGGCGGGCCAGCCGCTCATCGGCGTGCCCATCATGAACAACGTATACGTGCTGTTCTGGGTCGTCGCGCTGTGCGTGGTCATTATGTTCACATTCGTGCGCAGCAAGTACGGCCGCGCTATCACGGCCATCCGCGAGGACGACATCGCCGCGAGCTGCGTGGGCCTCAACACGACTTACTATAAAGTGTTCACGTTCACGATCTCCGCCATGTTTGCGGGCATCGCGGGCGCCATGTTCGCGTTCCGCGGCCTGGGCACCATTTCGCAGAACGACTTCTCCTTCCTCAAATCCACCGACTACGTGCTCATGGTGGTGCTGGGCGGCATGGGCTCGCTTACGGGCTCCATCATAGCGGCCATCGTGCTTTCGGTGCTGCCCGAGCTGCTGCGCGCAGCGGAGCAGTACCGCATGCTGGTCTATTCTGTGGTGCTCATACTCGCGATGCTGTTCAAGCCCACGGGCCTGTTCGGCGCGTTCGAGTTCTCCCTCCGGCAGACGCTTTCGCGCCTGTTCGGCCAGAGAAAGGAGGTGCGTAAGGCATGAGCAACCCCATACTGGAGGTTAAAAACCTCGGCATCAATTTCGGCGGCCTCAAGGCCGTAAGCGACTTCAACCTCGAACTTGAAAAGGGCGAGCTGGTCGGCCTGATCGGCCCCAACGGCGCGGGCAAAACCACCGTATTCAACCTTTTAACCGGCGTGTACCAGCCCACCGAGGGCTATTTCCGGCTGGAAGGCAAAAAAATGAACGGCAAGATGACGCACCAGATCGTCGCGGCCGGCGTGGCGCGTACGTTCCAGAATATCCGCCTGTTCAAGCAGATGACGGTGCTTGAAAACGTGCTGACCGCCTTCACGAAGGATTTGAAATACGGCCTGGGCCCCAGCCTGCTCCGCTCCAAGAGCTTCTGGGACGAAGAGGCCGACATAGAGAAAAAGGCGCGCGAGCTTCTTGCCCTGTTCCATATGGAGGACAAGGCGGAGTATATCGCGGCCAACCTGCCCTACGGCCAGCAGCGCAAGCTGGAAATCGCCCGCGCGCTCGCGACGGATATGAAAGTGCTGCTGCTCGACGAACCCGCCGCCGGCATGAACCCGACGGAAACAAGCGAGCTTCTCGACTGCATCAAGCTGGTGCGCGAACGCTTCAACATCGCGATATTGCTCATCGAGCACGACATGAGCCTCGTCATGCGCATATGCGAGCGCATCATCGTGATCGACTACGGCGTAACGATCGCCTCCGGCCTGCCCGCGGAAATATCCAAAAACGAGCGGGTCATCACGGCGTATCTGGGAGAACAGGAGGATGGCGTATGCTGACAGTCAAGGATTTACACGTACACTACGGCGCTATACACGCCATCAAGGGCATCTCCCTTACCGTGAACGACGGCGAGGTCGTTTCGCTTATAGGCGCGAACGGCGCCGGCAAAACGACGATACTGCACACCATAACGGGCCTGAAGTCGGCGACGTCCGGCGAGATCCTGTACGACAAATACAACCTGCGCACCACGGAGCCCTCCAAAATCATCACGCTGGGCATGGCGCACGTGCCGGAGGGCCGCCATGTGTTCCAGCGCATGACGGTTGCTGAAAACCTGGATCTGGGCGCATACACGCTGGCCGACAAATCGCAGATCGAAGGCAACCGCGAGCGGGTATACAAAAGCTTTCCGCGGCTCAAAGAGCGCAGCAAACAGTTAGCCGGTACGCTTTCAGGCGGCGAGCAGCAGATGCTTGCGACGGGCCGTGCGCTCATGGCTAACCCGAAGGTGCTGCTCATGGACGAACCCAGCATGGGCCTTTCCCCCATACTGGTCAAGGAGATATTCGGCATCATCGAAACACTGCACGCGGCGGGCATCACCATACTGCTGGTGGAGCAGAACGCGCGCATGGCGCTTTCCATAGCGGACCGCGCGTATGTTCTGGAGACGGGAGGCATATCCATGCAGGGCCGGGCGTGCGACCTGCTGCAAGATGACCGCGTCCGCCGCGCGTACCTGGGCGCTTAAGCGCAGAGCGCAGAGCGCTCCGCGCAATGAACAATGAAAAATGAACAATGTATAATGGTGGAAGAAATTCCGTTTGCGGAATTTCTTCCATTATAAAATCGGGGTTGCAAGCCTGAAGGCGTGATGTTTACTCGCCGCCCGCCCCTGAAAAGGGCGATATGGGCAGGCCCCGACCGGAAATTTTGATCTGGCAAGGAGGGTTTTATGGAACGCTTCGCTATCACGATTTCCCGCGCGTCCGGCAGCGGCGGGCGCGACATAGGCCGCGCGCTGGCCGACGCGCTGGGCGTTAATTTCTACGACAGGGAACTTTTGCGTCTCGCCTCCGACGAAAGCGGCATACACGAGGGCCTTTTCGGAAAGGCGGACGAAACGCCCAACCTGCGCATGCTGCTGCTGGCCGCCAAATCCGTGGCCAACGGCGACCCGCTGCCTCCGGACAGCGACGACTTCATATCCAACGAGAACCTGTTCAGCTACCAGGCCAAAGTGATCCGCGAACTGGCCTCCAAGGAAAGCTGCGTCATCATAGGCCGCTGCGCGGACTATGTGCTGCGGGATTACCCCAATGTCGTACGCATTTCCATTCAGGCCCCGCTTGACTACCGCGTGAAGGCTGTCATGGCGCTTAACGACATCGACGAGCGCGAAGCCAAACACCGCGTGGAATTGACGGACAGACGACGTTCGGGGTATTACCGGTATTTTACCGGCCGGGACTGGCTGCATTCGGACAATTACGACCTGTGCGTCAACAGCGCGGCGCTCAGCCGCGAGCAGTGCGTAAAGCTCATACAATCGTACCTTTCCATTCGTTTTCAGTAGCGCGCGGGCGCAGCGCCGCCCGGCGCGGCAGGCGCGCGCCTCTCGCGTGAGCGTCTGCCGCGGGCGCCGGGCAACCCGCCAGTGTCCGGCGCCGGTCTCTCCTGATGCAAAGGCCATCCTTATAAAAGGGTGGCCTTTGCTTATGCCCAACAAACGACCATTGCCCGTGTTAAGAGTGCATCACATTTCTTTATGGTTTTATGAAGAATTGCTTAACCGGATTGAAACCCGCCGCTGCTATTCGCTATTATTTATTCAGGCCGTGATTTTCCCAGCCGCCCATCGGCGGGACGTCACGGCCCACAGGACATGAACCGGCGGAGGAATTATGGACTTTATCAGCGTACTTACCACGTTAGCCCCCATTGCATTGGCCGCAGCGGCCGCAGCTTTAGCGGCTCTTGCCGCTTCGGCTCTATTGTATTCCCTTTACAAAAAGAGGGGCGGCAAAAGGACCATTACCAAGCAGCAGTTTCTTGTTGCTTTTCTTCTGCTGGGATGGCTTGCCGCCGTACTGGGGCTGACACTATTCACCCGTCCCGCCATGTTTGAAGGATGGTTCAATTTCCGGCTGTTCAGCGGTTATCTCAACGCATGGAACAACTGGTCTTTGAGCGAATTCCAGCTGATCATTTTCAATATGCTGATGTTTGCGCCGCTGGGCTTTTTGCTGCCGCTCCTGACAAAACGCGCGCGCAGGTTCCTGCCCGTCCTTCTGCTTTCCCTTCTCGTATGTGTCTTGATAGAAATGCTCCAGATGCTGACCCACAGAGGAGTCTTTGAACTGGATGATATTTTTCACAACACGCTGGGCAGCGTGATCGGATATTTCCTTGCGGAGGCCTTGGTTGCCTGCCTGGAACAAAAGAAGTTGATTGCGAAGTCAATTTTGCGCGCACTGGTACTTCCGTTT
>JAEWWD010000109.1 GCA_023396535.1 Bacillota bacterium | reverse complement strand
CTGCGCGCGGAATATGACAACATATTGCTGGTCGGCCACTCCATGGGCTGTCTGCTGGCTGTACAAGCCGCATTGCGCGACCCTTCGGGCATACGCGGCATACTGGCTCTCGCTCTGCCGTTATATATGCGCGTGAGTGCGACGGGCATACAGATCAATTGGCGGTATGTCACCGGCCGCATGCGCAAGCAGGATGAACGCCTGAAAGCCGCAAAGGAATTCTGCGGCGTAAGCGGGTTGTTTCTGTGGAATGCGGTACGGATGCTTCCGCGCATACTGGATGTGCTGTATATGACGCGGCAGTCCCGCGCGCAAATTATGAAACTGCGTGTGCCGCTTAGCGTTGTGCATTCGCCCGGGGACGAATGGGTCAGCCGCCGAACGCTCGCGTTTGCGCAAAAAAGGCTGCGGGATGCGGATATCATTCAATTGTCGGAATCCGGGCATTTCTGGTATGCGGATGCGGATAGACAGACTATTCGAAACAAGCTTGCGCGCCTGTTGGAGCGGGACGGCGCTTCCAAATCCTCAAGCTGATATATATCATTTCAGTATACGGTCGGATTGTTCGAGAAGGTAGCCCTCCATACCGTCCGAATCGCTGACGGCGAGCTTACGGATTTCCAGGCGGCGCATCAGTTCCAAAAGCACGCTGCCGCCATGGAGTATGACGTCGTGCCGGTCTGTCAGCAATGGATGCGCCCGCCGCGCGTCGCCCATTTCTTCAAGACGCTGAAGCAGATCGTCAAGCCCACTAGGCGTTATGATTTCACGGGAGACCGCGGCCGGATCATATTCGGTAAGCCCAGCCTGCAGCGCAGCAAACGTCGTGATCGTGCCGCCCACGCCTGTCCAGCGCGGCTGCCGGATATCCGGCAGATGCGCCAGGCGTTCGTCCAGCCATGTCGGCAACCCAAGACGCAGTTCCGGCAGGGTTGGAAAACTGTCCTTCACGCGAACGCAGCCTATGGGAAAACTGTGCGCCTGCTCCGCCGTCATAATCTGCGCGCTTCCGCCGCCTATGTCGATAAGTCCGCCGCCCGCGCGCCCCACCGCGCCAATGTAGGCAAGGCGGGCTTCACGACAGCCTTCGAGCACGTCCACGTCTATTCCCGCTTCCGCCCGAACGCTCGCGCAGAACGCGCCGCCATTTTTTGCGTCCCGAACGGCGCTGGTGGCGTATGCAAACAGGAAAGGCGTCGACTTTTCCCGGGAAATAGCGGCGAACGCGCGTATGGCATCGAGAGATTGGCGCATGGGTTCCTCGCCAAGCTCCATGCTGGCATCCAGACCCTGCGCCAGCCTGGTCGTGATGAGCCGTTTGCGCTCAACAGCCGTTACGCCCTGGGACGTAACGGCTGCGTGCAGATAACGTATGGAATTGCTGCCGATATCCAATATGTCGGCGGTAATAGTTGTATGCATCATTGAGCAGGCGCGTCCCTGTAGAATTTATAATCGTCCGGCCCGACATAGCCGAGTTTTTCGCGTGCGTACTGTTCGAGGTATTCGTCCGTCTGCGCGTATTCGAGCATGCGGGACAGCCGCTGTTCTTCGAGCTGCAGCTGTTCATAGGAGGAGGTAAGCTCCTGCTGCTGCCGCGTGATCTCCTTAAGCTTGTCCGTCTGCGATATAGTCATGCTGAGCAAAACGACCAGCCCTATGAGACAGCACAGAAATATGTGCTGCGGTCTGAGGGCGGAAACCGATTTTACTTGCTTCATGGCCGAAGTCTCCCCTTAAGCAGGCATATCGCGGGTATAGTATAATAATCGGTTCAATTGACCAAACTATTACATAAAATATTCTCCGGGATACTGAAAAATCCTTCCAGCTATTTCATTATTTATTGTATCAGTGCGGAAGCAGCGTGTAAAGAAGCTTGAAAAAAAGAGTGCTTAACGACCATTGCTCTATGATAAAACCGGCGATATACCCGACGCAGAGGTACGGCCTCAGATCCCCGCCCGTAGCAAAAAGCAGCGCCGCTGCTGCTGCTCCTGTGGCGCACAGCAAAAACAGCGCGTCGCAGACCACCTGTGCGGCGCGCCAGGGAAAAGCCCGCCGCAGAAGGCGGAATACGTCATATATGATCCCCGCGATCGCACCGCCGTAAGCGAGAGCCAGAAACGCGGCGGGTTGCAGCAGCGTATTATTCATCGGAACATGCGGGAAAACAGCCCGCGGTGTTCAGGCACCGTCGGCTCATATTCCATCGCGTATACTTCGCCCTCGATCGCAACCTGGCCGTCGTCCAGGTTGAGTTTGGACAAATGCAGGCCCTCGCCCTCAATGCGCAATCCGCCGGCTTCGGTTTGCAGAATTATCTCCTGCTCGTTGAAGCTCTCCACGTCGCTTACGCCGGTGATGTTTGTGCGGCTTCTATTGTCAATATGCACACTGTGGGCGCGTGCGCGGGACTTGCTGCCGTCAAGCTCCCGATAGTCGGGCATACGAGGTCCTCCTTCCGCGGGGCACATGCCCCATTGTTGAAAAGTATGCGATGGACCAGCTATATATACTGCCCTATGTGTGAATTATTTGTGTACAATTGGCAATATTGATGTAAAACCTATGGAAAGGGGCCTCAAACGCAAGGTGGTACTATTGACAACGAACCGGGCATACTCTATGATATGTACAACTGGAGTTATCCTATCCGGGCTGATCTTTTCCTTGTTATTAAGGCAATACACTGGCCGCTCATGCGTCCGCAAACGCATAGGCTTGGTTTAGGCGGTTGGAATTCGGGTATCCTTATAATATCAGTATTGTTTGCCCAAGCAAAAAAGATCACATGCGCTATTCTATAGGTACAGGATTGAATCTGTGCGCGGCATGCGTTTTATCGTCGTGCATGGATGAGATAGATTTTTTTACGCGAATGGAAGGGAGAGATGGAATTGGACAGAGACGCTCTGCAGGAAAAGAGTCTTGCGGATTTACGGGAGCTTGCAAGGCTTGCGGGCATAAAATCCATCACGAAATATCGAAAAGGGGAGCTCATCGACATGCTGCTGGGCGGAGAGCCCGCGCAGCAGGATGAACTGCCCGCCCTCGAGGCTGAACGCCCCGATGAGGATGAACCCATGGTCATTGCGGAGGAAGAACATGCGCCGGCCATGCGTACGCGCGTGCGGAAATCGCCGCTGGTATCTTCCGCAGCCGCCGATACCGTTGAAGATATTCTGACTGAAGCGCCCCCGGCGCAGCCGGTATCGGAAGAACAGAAGGCGGACTCCGTTCCGGCGGCGCAGGGCGCTGTGCGCGAGAACGAGGAATACCGCAAGCCCGCGTATGTAGCCCCGGGCTATCAGGCCAGGCAGCAGGGAGACGGAACTTACCAGCCGCGCCGCCAATACAGCGGCTATCAGCAGCAGGGTGAAGGCGGATACCAGCCGCGCCGTCAGTATGGCGGATATCAGAACAACAACTATCAGCCGCGCCGGACATACAACAACAACTATCAGCAGGGCGGCGGCTTCCAGCAGAACAACTATCAGCAGGGCGGCTATCAGCAAAATGAGGGCGGCTATCAGCAGCGCAGCTATCAGCAGCCCAATTACCAACAGCAACCCGGTTACCAGCAGCAATCCGGCTATCAGCAGCAAGCAGGTTATCAGCAGCCCAATTACCAACAGACCGGCGGCTTCCAGCAAAGCGGGTTTACGCCGCAGCAGGCCCCTGCATATACCCCTGAAACGGAGGGAGGCGAGGACGACCGACGTTTCCGCAGGCCGCAGCAGCAGGATGGGTATTATAATAAGGAATACGGAACCAGCAACCCCGCCGTACCGGAGCTTTTGCAGGGTGGCGACTGCGGGGACGCGGAGGGCGTGCTTGAGGTCCTGCCGGACGGGTACGGCTTCCTGCGTTCGGATAATTATTTGCCCGGCAACCGGGACGTGTATGTATCCATCGCGCAGATACGCCGCTTCTCGCTCAAAACGGGCGACATGGTTACGGGAAAAACGCGCCCTTCCAAGGAAGGCGAGCGTTTCCTCGCGCTGCTGTATATCACGGCCATCAACGGCGTGCCGCCGGAGGAAATGGGGCCCCGCAAGCCGTTTGAGGAGCTTGTGCCAGTATATCCGGACGAGCGGCTTACCCTCGAATATCCCGGCCAGAACAATCTCGCCATTCGCCTCATCGATCTTATCGCACCGATAGGCAAAGGCCAGCGCGGTATGATCGTGGCGCAGCCCAAGGCCGGTAAAACCACGCTGCTCAAGAATATCGCGAACGGTATTTCCCGCAATCATCCGGACGCGCATCTCATGGTGCTACTCATCGACGAGCGGCCCGAGGAAGTGACGGATATGCAGCGAAGCATAAAGGGCGAAGTACTGTACTCCACGTTTGACGAGCTGCCGGAGCACCATACCCGCGTGGCGGAAATGGTGCTTGAGCGGGCCATGCGCCTTGTGGAAATGGGCAAGGACGTCATCATATTGATGGATAGCCTTACCCGGCTTTCGCGGGCATACAATCTTTCCATACCGCCTACGGGGAGAACATTGTCCGGCGGTCTCGACCCCGGAGCGCTGCACAAGCCCAAACGCTTTTTCGGCGCGGCGCGGAATATCGAGCATGGCGGCAGCCTCACGGTGATCGCGACGGCGCTCATCGAAACGGGAAGCCGTATGGACGATATCATATTTGAGGAATTCAAGGGCACGGGCAATATGGAGATCCATCTGGATCGCAAGCTCTCTGAAAAACGCATATTCCCTGCCATTGATATCTACAAATCCGGTACGCGCCGCGAGGAACTGCTGCTCACAAAGGCGGAGCTGGAGGGCGTATACACCATGCGCCGCGTGCTGTCGGGCGGCAACCCTGCGGACGTTACGGAGCAGTTCATCAACATGCTGGAAAAGACCAATACCAACGAGGATTTCCTCAAACGCTTGGGCGAATGGATCAGCATTTACGAGCGCGAAGGGTATACGAGCTCCACGCGCTTTGCGAAATAGCGGCTGGCCGAAAAAAACATGCGGGGCGGGCAATCCGCCCCAATTTTTTAAGGTTTTTGGACAAAACCCATTGCATTGTGGCGAGTATTTGTTATATAATATCAGGGCTGACGCGATATGCGCCGCATGCGCTAAGCGCCTGGATATCGAGGTTTGAACCGGAAAGGGTGAATACAATAATGAAGAAGGACATCCATCCCGCATACGGCGAGTCCGTCGTTCGCTGCGCCTGTGGCGAGACGTTTACGACCGGCTCCGTCAAGGGTGAGCTGAAGGTGGAAATTTGTTCCAAGTGCCATCCGTTCTATACCGGCAGGCAGAAGCTGGTCGACAGCGGCGGCCGCGTGGATCGCTTCAAGAAGCGCTACGGCATCTGAACAAACGCGCAATAGCTGCGTTTTAAAAGCCTTCCGCAAGGGAGGCTTTTTGCCGTCCCCGCTTCTGCTGGGATGACAGTACCCCCGGCGCTGTGCTATACTAGAAGACAAGCGGCTTTGCGCAAGTAAATCGCCGCTTAGACCAGAGGAGAATGGCTATGAAAAAAGAAAAGCAGCAGGGCAGGGTCTGTTCCGTCGGCGGTCAGGCGGTGATGGAAGGGGTTATGATGAAAGCCCCCGCCGGCATCGCATTGGCGGTCCGCCGGGGGGACGGCTCCATCTCTACCGAATATACGCCCTATGAAAGCAAATCCAGGAAAGGTACGTTTCTTGGGCTTCCAATCGTGCGCGGCGTGGTGGTATTCGTGGAATCGCTTTCGCTGGGCATGCGCACCATTACGCGCTCCGCGGAACTGATCGGCGAGGAGATCACCGAGGAGCCCACAAAATTTGAAAAGTGGCTGGCGCAGATAACGGGAAAATCCGTCGATAAAATCGCCATTGCCATCGCGGTAACGCTTGCGATCGCGCTTGCGGTCGGGCTGTTCTTCATGCTGCCCACATTCCTTTCCGGCGTGCTTTTGAGCGGCTTTGAGGGGCGCACGATCTGGAAGAGCCTGGTGGAGGGCTTTGTCCGCCTGGGCGTGTTCCTCGGGTATTTGGTGGCGATAGGCTGGATGAAGGACGTCAAGCGGCTGTTCATGTACCACGGCGCGGAGCATAAGGTCATCTCCTGCTACGAGCACGAGGCGGACCTGACGCCGGAGAACGCCATACACTATTCCCGCCTGCACCCGCGCTGCGGCACAAACTATCTGTTCCTGGTCATGGCGGTCAGCATACTGTTCTTTGCCGTGGTAGGGTTTAACGCGAATTTCTGGTTGCGGCTTGGCTCGCGGATTTTGTTCCTGCCGGTGGTGGCGGGGCTCTCGTATGAAGTGCTCCGGTTTGGCGGCAAATCAGAAAGCCTGCTTGCGCGCATCGTGCGCGCGCCGGGCATGGGGTTGCAGCGCATCACAACGCGCGAGCCGGATCAATCCATGCTGGAAGTCGCCATCGCGGCGTTCAATCTCGCCATGAATCCGCCGCAGGCAGGCGCCGACAAAAAGGAAGTGTCCGAACAGCCGGCGGATGCGCCCGCCGCCGGTCAGGCGGAACCCGAGTCCAAGGACACCTCATCCGGATCGGAAGCCGCGAAACAGACGCAGGCCGCCGCCGCGGCCGCCGCGATAGAGCAGACGCAGCCGCTATGAGCCGCACCGCCGCACAGGCGCTGCAGGCGCTCACAGGCGCCCTGCGCGACGCAGCAGGGGAAGAAGCCGGCCAGCAGGCGCGGCTGCTTCTTTGTCATGTGCTGCGCTGTGCGCCGGCAAAACTCGCGCTGCATCGCGGCGATACTTTAACGCCGGAGCAGGAAGAGGAATTACGGGAATTGCTCGCGCGCCGGCAAAACAGGGAGCCGCTGCAATACCTGTTGGGCGAGTGGGCGTTCATGGGTCTGGATTTTCTCGTCCGGCCCGGCGCGCTCATACCGCGGCAGGATACCGAAACGCTTTGTGAAATCGCTTTGCGCGAGGCAAAGCTGCATGGGTACCGAACGGCGCTGGATCTGTGCTGCGGTACGGGCTGCATAGGCGTAAGCCTCGCGAAGCTGGGCGGGCTTACCGTAACGGCGTCCGATATATCCCCGGACTGCGTTTCGCTCACGCGGGAGAACGCGAAAAAAAACGGCGTGCGGCTGACGGCGCTGCAGGGAAGCTGGTTCGAGCCGGTAACGGGCC
Source organism: Bacillota bacterium (assembly GCA_023396535.1). GTDB lineage: Bacteria > Bacillota > Clostridia > Christensenellales > CAG-138 > JAEWWD01. The sequence continues at coordinate 22,220 of JAEWWD010000109.1, read as the reverse complement.
GTTTTGATATGATCGTATGCAATCCGCCCTACCTGACACAGGAGGATATGGACTTGATGCAGCCGGAGCTTCGCCATGAGCCTGCTCTGGCGCTTTTTGGCGGGGAGGACGGGCTTTGCGCCTACCGCGCCATCCGCAATGGATATGCCGCGCATATTGTGCCTGGCGGCGTTCTGCTGCTGGAAGTGGGGGCGGGGCAGGCGGACGACGTCTGCGCGCTGTTCGACGGCGCGACGGCGCTTCCGGATTATAACGGCGTTCTGCGCGTGGTGTGCGTGAGGGCATAGGCTCTCACAAACTCTCGGATGCCGCTATGGATAGAGGGATGGGGGGAACGCATGACGGGAAGACTCATGCGCGCGTCCGCGTGCGCGGGCATACTGCTGCTCACACTTGGTTTTCTGCCGGGCTGCGCCGCTTTGCCCGCATTCGCACAGCCCCTGTCGCCTTCCCCGCATGTGCTGGACGTGCCGGTCGCCACGGCGTCGCTCACGCCCATACCATCCCCGTCGCCGACGCAAGCGCCAACGCCAACGCCGGAACCGACCCAAACGCCGGAGCCGACGCCCGTTTATGCGACGATCGGCGCGGTCGGGGATATCATGATGATGCAGAGCCAGGTTGATGGCGCATGGAACAAAGAGGCGCAAGTCTACGATTTTACGCCGAGCTTTTGCGCCATGCAGGGATATTTTCAAAATGCAGACCTGCTGTGCGGCAATATTGAAACGCCCATTGCGGGCGAAGACGCCGGGTATTCCGGGCCCGCGCCCGGCACGCCTACGCCTGGCCCCGACGGCACGCTGCCCCCGAAGGACCGGCAGACGTTCAACGCGCCGGATGAACTCGCGGCTTCCCTGCTCAGCGCGGGTTTCGACGTCGCGACCACCGCCAACAACCATTGTCTGGATCGCGGCGCGGACGGCATGGCGCGCACTGCGGAAGTATTGCGCGCGGCGGGGCTGACGCAGCTTGGCACGTATGTTTCACAGGAGGACAGGCTGACGGCGCGCGTGGTGGACGTCAACGGCATCCGCGTGGGCCTGCTTGCGTGGACGTTTAGCGTAAACGGGAATGAGGACATGCTCAGTTCCGGCCAGCGCGGCTACGCCGTAGGGCGGACGGGCGACAAAGCACGCATGCAGGAGGACATCCGCCTGTGCAAAGAGGCGGGTGCGGAATTTCTGGTCGCCTTTGCGCACTGGGATACGGAGTTCTCCGAAGCGCCTGATTCCTCCACGCGCAGGCTGGCGAAATGGATGCTGGAGCAGGGTGTGGACGCGGTGATCGGCTCGCATCCGCATGTGGTGCAGCCGGCGGAATTTATCACCGTGCAGCGCGGGGAAGAGGAATATACAGGGCTCGTCATCTATTCGCTGGGCAACTGCCTTTCCAACATGGCGCCTTCGCCGCGCGATTACGGGCTGTACGTGCAGCTTACGCTGACAAAGCGGCCGGACGGCGCGGTGGAGTTGAGCGATGCGGGACTGCTGCCCCTGTACTGCTGTAAACACCGGGTGGAGGGCAGGACGCTGCACGAAGTATTACCCGCCGAAGAGGATGCGACGGCCGTCGCCGCAGAGTTCGGGGCCGACCCCGGCGATTTGATGAAAGCGCGGGCGCATGTGCTTGCCGTCTGCGGCGGCGCCGTAAAGCCGCTGCATATGGAATATCAGGCAGAAATTCAGGCAAAAGGGGAGCCTTATGAGGGATAAGCTGGAGACGATCAAAAAGAGATACGAAACGCTGGGCGAGAAGCTTGCCGCGCCCGACGCCATGGCGGATCAGGCCGCGTGGCGCGCGATAGTAAAGGAGCACGCAGATTTATCGGATATCGTGCACCAGTACGACGCGTATGCCGAAGTGCTCAGCGCGAAGGCGGATTGCCGCGCCATGCTGGATGAACACTTGGACGCGGACATGAAGGAAATGGTGCATGCGGAGCTCAGTGAGCTCATCGAGCGGGAAGAAAAGCTCGTCGAAGAGCTCAAACTGCTGCTCGTGCCGCGCGACCCGAACGACGATAAGGACGTTATCATCGAAATCCGCGCCGGTACCGGCGGCGACGAGGCGTCGCTGTTTGGTGCGGATCTGCTGCGCATGTACCTGCGTTATGCCGAGCGCAATAGCTATAAGGTGGAGTATATCACCAACAATATGACGGATATGGGCGGCGTCAAGGAAGTCGTGCTTTCCATAGGCGGCAAGCGCGGCGCGTATAGCCGCCTGAAATTCGAAAGCGGCGTGCACCGCGTGCAGCGCGTGCCCGAAACGGAGTCGCAGGGGCGCATTCACACCAGCGCGGCCACCGTGGCGGTGCTGCCCGAGGCGGAGGATGTTGAGGTCGATATCAAGGACAGCGACCTGCGCATCGATACCTACCGTTCCAGCGGCGCGGGCGGCCAGCACGTTAACAAAACGGAAAGCGCCATCCGTATTACGCACCTGCCTACGGGGTTGGTCGTCGCCTGTCAGGACGAGCGCTCCCAGCTCAAGAACAAGGAACAGGCCATGCGGTTGTTGAAAAGTCGGCTGCTGGAACTGTACCAGTCCGAACAGGACGCCGCGCTCGCGCAGTCCCGTAAAAGCCAGGTCGGCTCGGGCGACCGCAGCGAACGCATCCGCACCTATAATTTCCCACAGGGACGCGTGACGGATCACCGCATAGGGCTTACGCTGTATAAGCTGGAGCAGTTCCTGGACGGGGATATGGACGAAATGATCGATGCGCTGATACTGGCCGACCGCACCGCGCGGCTGACGGAAGAGGCGTAAGGATACGCTGGGGGCTTCGCCCCCAAGCCCCCGCTTAGGGCTGTAACAGCCCTAAGAACCCATTTCAAAGCGACGAAGTCGCTTTGGGGAATTACATGGGGCGTTTACGCATTGCGTACGGGAATGTCTGAAAATGCTGGCCAGCGTGTTGTCAATATTTGCGATTTGATGTTACGGATAAAATATTGTAGCCAAATCGTTAACTTAAGCCGCCGTGCCCCAGGGGGGATGGGGGGCGGAGCCTCCCATTATTAAATAAAATAATTTATCGTCGCCGCCTTAGGCGGCGATACATATTAAACTTCGTGAGGGACGAAGAAAACGGCCCCATATCAATCCTAGGAGGAAAAAATGCAAACTCAGGTGATCGACGCGCGGCGGCAGCCCGAAGCGGGCACGCAGTTGGGCGGGCGTATCCTGCGAGAGGGCGGCCTTGTCGCCTTCCCCACCGAAACCGTATACGGACTTGGCGCAAATGGGCTGGATGAACAGGCCGTGCTAAAAATATTCGAAGCCAAGGGCAGGCCGTCCGACAATCCGCTTATTTTGCACGTCTCGCGAAAAAACGACGTGCGCAGGCTGTGGGATACCGTGCCGGAAAAGGCGCAGAGGCTGATGGATACGTTCTGGCCGGGGCCACTGACGCTGGTATATACAAAATCGGATATCGTGCCGGACGCCGTCACGGCGGGCCTTCCCACCGTCGCCGTGCGCATGCCGGATCATAAAACGGCGCGCGCGCTCATCAAGGCGGCGGACGTGCCCATCGCCGCCCCCAGTGCGAACGCTTCCGGAAAGCCCAGCCCCACCACGGCGGCGCATGTGCTGGAGGATATGGACGGCAAAATCCCCCTGATACTGGACGGCGGGCCCTGCCAGTTCGGCGTGGAGTCTACCGTGGTGTCGGTGGGCGCGCAGCCTATGATACTGCGCCCCGGCGCCATAACAAAGGGCATGCTGGAGGCCGTGGTCGGTCCCGTTCGTTTGCATAAGAGTTTATTAAACCCACTTGCCGAGGGGGAGGACGCCCCGTCGCCCGGCATGAAATACCGGCATTACGCACCCGAGGCCGAAGTGGTGGTCGTAACGGGATCGCCGGAAAATATCGCGCGGCGTATACTCAAGTTGTATGACTCCTACACAAATATGCGCAAAAAGTGTATGATTTTAGCGACACAGCAAACCCGCCACTTTTATCGCGGAAAAGAGTATGCTATAATAGGCGACAGAGAGCGCCCACAGACGCTTTGCGCAAGCTTGTTCAGCGCCCTGCGGGAGTGGGGATCACAGGCGGACGTGCTTTTATGCGAGGGGCTTCCGGCCGAGGAGGCCGGGCTCGCTTTTATGAATCGGCTGCTGCGCGCCGCCGGATTTCATTGCGAAGACTCTGATGCCGACCATATATAAACTGCATATCTGCGCATATGCGCGAAAACCCGCGGGACTGCCCGCGTGAACAGGAGGACAGTTTTGAAAACCGTGCTATTCGTCTGCACCGGCAATAGCTGCCGAAGTCCTATGGCGGAAGCCATTATGGAAGATTTGGTAGACGACCACCCACGATTATCGGGCACTATAAAGGTAGAATCCGCTGGAACCATGGCCTTCGAAGGGGCGGAAATGTCCGAGTATTCCGAGCAGGCTTTGGAGAACATGGGGATACGCCCCGGGCGGCATCGTGCGCGTCAGCTGACGCCGGAGATCGCCGAGGAAGCGGATATCATACTCACCATGGAGTCGCAGCACATCGACGAGGTGGAGGCGATCTGCCCCGAGGCGCAGGAAAAAACGCACACGCTCAAGGGCTTCGCCGCGGGCGTGGACGGATACCCGGGTGACGACGAATACGATATACAGGATCCTTTCCGCCAACCGCTGGAAGTATATACCGAAACTGCCGCGGAAATAAAAGAAGCGGTGGTGAAGGTGTTGCAGCGGCTGGACGGGGAAGCGCAGGGCCAGTGAGCGCTGCGGAAAATACAAAGGGGCGGACGCCCCAAAAGGACGGACATGAAATGAAATTGGCGTTTGGCAGCGACCACGCGGGATTCCAGTTAAAGAATACGCTGATCGAATATGCGAAGGAACTGGGGCATGAGGTAGAGGATTTTGGCAGCATGTCCGGCGAACGGTCCGATTATCCCGATTTTGGATATCTCGCGGCCAAGGCGGTGACAGAAGGGCGCTGCGACCGCGGAGTCGTGATCTGCTATACTGGCATCGGTATCAGCATCACCGCGAACAAAGTGCCGGGCATCCGCTGCGCGCTCTGTACGGAATCCTATTCGGCGTTTTTGACCCGCGCGCACAATGATACCAATATGCTTGCAATGGGCGCGGGATTTACCGGCCCGGCGCTGGCGAAGGAAATATTGCGCGTATGGCTCTCTACGGAATTTGAAGGGGGACGTCATAAAACCCGCGTGGATAAAATCATGGGTTATGAAGCGCGCGGTCTGAAAAAAGATTAAACGAGTATAGTAACCTCCAACAAAGGCTCCGTAAGCGGGGCCTGTTTATTTTGCGCGGTTTTCCTGTACTGCCCGAAGCGGATATGGTAAAATGCTTGATTGTAGGGCCGCGTTTCAGATTGGGCTATAGGGGTTGCGCGGACAACGCGAATATGGGGGATAGGACATGGATATCAGGCTGATTGCGATCGATATGGACGGAACTCTGCTCAACAGTAAAAAGGAACTTACGGAAAGAAGCCTGAATACGCTGCGGGAAGCGCATGAGCGGGGCATACACATCGTGCCCTCGACAGGCCGCATGGCGCAGGGATTACCGGAGTATATCAAACAGCTTTCCTTTGTGAGATACATCATCACCATCAATGGCGGGGTCGTCTGGGATTTACAGGAGAACGTTTCCCTGCATGAAGCGAACATCCCTTATGAGAGGGCAGTTGAAGTCATGGAATTCGTACAGAAGTACGACGCTATCAACGATTGTTACTGCAACGGCGAAGCGATCATGGACAAGCGTTTTATCGATCTGATCGATTATCATATTCCCGATTCGCTGGCGGGAGTTATAAGGCGCTCGCGCAAGCCTGTGGATGGGTATGTCGACTATATGCGTAACAGGCATGCGGACGTGCAGAAGATTCAAATGTTCTTCCATGACAACGAAAAGAGGCTTGCGGCCATACAGGAGCTGACGGAGACATTTCCGGATCTGGAGCTGGCCTGCTCGCAAACATTCAACATAGAGCTCAACGCTGCTTCCGCCAACAAAGGAAACGCGCTTGCGATATTGTGCCGGCATCTTAATATCGATATCGAAAAGACCATGGCGTTTGGGGACGGCGGTAACGACAAAGCCATGCTGCTTGCGGCAGGGTATGCCGTCGCCATGGAGAACGGCACCGACGATATCAAAGCCGTCGCGGATTATGTAACGCAAAGCAACGATGAGGACGGCGTGGCGCGCGCCATTGAAAAACTGGTATTCAACAAATAGGCTTTTGCAGGCATCAAATTGAATGATAACCGGCTTCATCCCTGCGTCCGGCGGACGGGAAGCCGGTTTTTGTTTGTGATCCCGACGAGGGGTGAAACCCGCATTGCGATTCCTTCCAATCAGTGACAGCGTATTCTGAGTTGACAAATGTACGGCGCATCGGGTATAGTAATTGCAATACTCGTTATGCTCACAAGAGAATAACGAATGCCAAGGAATTTTTATGATAACGGAACAAAAACCCAGGACAGTCATTGTTGCCTGTCATTGCATACTGAATCCTTCAGCAAAAGTACTATCGCCGGATACGCAGGCGCAAGCGCGTGAAACGGCGCTGCGCAGGCGCGCATTGTCAGCGTTGTTGGAAAAGAAGATCGATATACTGCAGCTTCCCTGTCCGGAGTTCACACTCTATGGTCCGCTGCGCTGGGGCCACGTGCGGGAACAATTCGACAATACGTTTTTTCGCGGCCATTGCCGCAGGATACTGGAACCCGCGGTAGAACAGATTGCCGAGTATGCCGCTCACCCGGAGCTGTTTGAGCTCCTTGGCATAGCAGGAGTGGATGGCAGCCCGAGCTGCGGGGTAAACAAAACCTGTACGGGCGACTGGGGAGGCGAATGGGGCAGCGGGAACGGGGGGCTGAGAGCGCCGGCGCCTGCGCGCGAAACGGAAAGCTGCGGCGTATTCATGGAGGAATTGCTGCGCCTGCTTTGTGAAAAAGGGCTAATGCCGCCCGTGTTTTCGCTGGAGACCCTGCCCGCATGGATAATAGACGGCACGGCGGAATAAACGCGCACTGCCTGCGCGATTATATCATCCTATTTGAGGTGACAAAATGCGAAATGAAAAAACAAGACTGCTGGTATTCAGCGCGCTGGCAATCGCCGCAAACATCGTACTTGGCGTGCTGACCAGCTCCCTCAAGCTGCCGCTGTATCTGGATACCATAGGCACCGTGTTCATAGCGGTATACGCAGGCCCATGGTATGGCGCGGCCGTCGGCGGTCTGACCAACCTGCTGACCGGCATATTGTTCAATGTCAAGGATATTCCGTTTCTGCTCGTCAATGTGGCGGTGGGCATCGTGGTGGGCTTCATCGCGAAGAAGTATTCTTTCAGCTTTATCATAGCGCTGATTACCGGCCTGCTGCTGAGCATCGTTGCACCCTTGATCGGCACGCCCATCGGCATATGGGTGTACGGCGGGCTGACAGGCACCGGTATGGATTTTCTCTTTCTCTGGCTCAGGGAAAGCGGCAACAGCATTTTTGCGTCCTCTTTTATACCGAAAGTGATTAACAACCTGCTGGATAAAACGGGTACCTGCCTGCTTGTATATTTGCTTTGGAAGTCTTTCCCCGCGCAGTATAAGCTGAAAAAGGCTTCTGAACAGGTCTAGTCCATACGAGTGATATTTTAAGCGCGGTGTCAGACACCGCGCTTCAGGCCATCGGCAAAGTCCTGCGGACTTTGCCGATGGGTTTTTCGCGCATTTTTGCTGCTCGGCTCTTTCATTCTGAAAGAGCCGAGCAGCAAAATGCGCGCAAGGTGTCATTTTTCACCGCACATGTCACTGAAAAATGACGGATTGAAAGCTTAATACTGCACAACTTTCAACTCGATCTCCGCTCACAGGGGTTTATCGATACGCTAGGCGCGGTGTCAGACACCGCGCTTTTCCTTTTTTACCCCTGGTATATGTGACTATCGGCCAGATTATATGTTTCCACGCTTACTCCCGCAGCGAGTCAACGGCGGCCGCCTCAATCGTCAGGCCCGCGCTGTAGCGATCCATAAACTTAGCGAAACCGGCTGCATCCGCAGGGTCGGGGGCGACCGTCGTGCCCGCACTGCCCTTGAATACGGTGTTGCTGAGATAATCGGCAAGCGTTTCCTCATCCTTCCGGTTTTGGCTGAACGCTGCGAGTATTGCCATGCCCCACGGGCCGCCCTCTCCCGCTGTTACCATGACCGTGACCGGGGCGCCAAGCGCGGCCGCCATGACGCGCTGCCCCACGCCTTCCACCTTAAAGAAGCCACCGTGGCCGGTTATGCTGCTAAGCGATACCTTTTCCTGATGGAGCAAAACGTCCATGCCCTTTCTGAGAGCGCCCAAAGCGGTATAGAGATGCACGCGCATGAAATTGGCAATATGGAACCTGCTGTTTGCCATTCGCGCGAAAAGAGGGCGTCCTTCGGTGAACCCTGTGATATGCTCGCCGGATAAATAGTTGTAGGCCAGCAGTCCGCCGCAGTCCGCGTCCCCCTCCAGCGCTTTTCGATAGAGCGTGCCGTAGAGCGTGTCCATATCGGGTTTGGCGTCAAATGCGGCGAGCACCTCGCCGAACAGCCCCACCCAGGCGTCCAGGTCGCCCGTGCAGTTGTTGCAATGCGCTTCCGCGACCGGGTCGCCCGCGGGCGTCGCGAATATATCGATTTCTTCATAGACCCTCTTTATCGGCGCTTCCAGCACCGCCATGGCGAATACGCTGGTGCCCGCGCTGACGTTGCCTGTGCGCGGCGCGACGCTGTTGGTGGCGACCATGCCTGTGTCGCCGTCCCCTTCGGGCGGGCAGAAGGGGATTCCCGGCTGCAGCGTGCCCGAAGGGTCCAGCAGTTTCGCGCCCGCTTGCGTCAGGCGGCCCGCCGCATCGCCCGCGACGCGTACTGCGGGGAGTATATCCCGCAGTTTCCAAGGGTAATTCTTTTCGGCGACGCATGCGTCAAACGCATTCGCCATGCGAGCGTCGTACTGCTTTCTGGCTGGGTCGATGGGGAACATACCGCTCGCCTCGCCGATGCCGATCTGCTTTTCGCCGGTCAATTGCCAGTGGATATACCCGGCGAGCGTGGTGAGATAGTCGATATCCTTCACATGCGGTTCCCCGTTGAGTATGGTCTGGTACAGGTGCGCGATGCTCCATCGCTGCGGTATTTTGAAGCCGAACAACTCCGTCAGTTTGCGGCTGGCCTCGCCGGTAATGGTATTACGCCAGGTTCGGAACGGCGCAAGCTGGTTTCCCGCCGCATTGAACGGCAGATAGCCGTGCATCATGCCGGATATGCCGATGGCCCGCACCGTGGTCAGCTTAATGCCGTATTTTGACTGAACATCATGCAGCAGGCTCATAAAGCAGGCCCGCAGCCCCGTCCAGGCATCGTCGAGCGAATAGGTCCACACGCCGTTTTCCAGCTTGTTCTCCCAGGCGTGGCTGCCCGAGGCGATGGGCTGATGAGAGTTGTCTGTCAGCACCGCCTTGATGCGCGTTGAGCCAAGCTCGATTCCCAGATAAGTCTCATTGATATTGTGCATGGGGGTCTCCTTTTATCGGGTGGATGTTGTGAACGGATGGAAAACGATTCCGGATTACTTGTATGATAAAGCAATCGGAATCCGGTTGTCAACGTGGCCGATCGGGTCCTGCATTTATTGCGCGGGTCTTTCTTTTTAGCTTTAAATCGAAATAACGCGCAAGGATATGATATGATGTACAAATCATATGGCAGATGAGGGTAACGGGATGGAAAAGATACTGTCGCTAAACTGCATTACAACGAATTCCCGCGTACGTTTTGCGCCGCAGGAACCTATCGAAGCGGATATCCATATTGGAGATATCGCGCACGCGCTTTGCTACCTGTGCAGGGCGAACGGACATTTCAACAGTTTTTATTCCGTCGCGCAGCACTGTGTTAACTGCGCTCTGGAGGCGAGGGCAAGGGGCTGTTCCCGCGAGGTACAGCTTGCCTGCCTGCTGCACGACGCGAGCGAAGCGTACATGAGCGACGTCACAAGGCCGGTCAAACGGCTTTTGCCGCAATATGTGGAGATTGAGAAACGACTGCAGGGCATGATTTATTTAAAATTCGGCGCGGCGGGGGAAGACCCGGCGATAGAAAAGATCGACGACGCATTGCTCTACCACGAATTTGTGCATCTGCTGGGGGAAACGCTCTTTGAGTCCGCACCTCCTCTTATCAGTGAGCCGGATTATTCGGAGCGGGCGTTCAGCGAGGTAAAGGAGCAGTTTCTTGCTCTCTTTAAAGAACTGACGTCAGTATCCTAATCTCATAAATGAGACTTGTCGGGCCAAAATGATTTGGCCTGATTTTTATTGACAAATACATTCTATTTGACTATATTATTAAATATAGTCAAATAGAATGTAAGGAGCGTGAATATGCCGAAATCATTTTCCGACGCCGAGCGGGCGTATATCAAAAAACGCCTGATGGAGGAGGCAAAGAACTGCCTTAGTCAGTTCGGCATGCGTAAAACTTCGGTGGATGAACTGGTACGGCGCGTCAATATCCCCAAAGGGACGTTTTATCTGTTTTACGCTTCCAAGGAGCTGTTATTTTTTGACGTGATCTGCGAGCTTCATGACGATTTGCATAAAGATGTGCTCCGCAGGCTGGAAGGGCTGCGGGGCAACATCAATGCGGATACGGTGACGGAGCTGCTTTTTGAGTTCTACCGGCAGGTGGATTCCACATTCCTCTATTCGTTCGCGACGAGCGGAGAATATGAGCTTCTGGTCAGGAAGCTGCCCACCGAGGTGGTGGAAGCCCATACGCAGAAGGACGATTTCAGTATGGAGCAGCTTATATCCATAATCCCGGGTATTCAATCGGAAGGCGAAACCAAGGTATTCAGCGCCGCTTTGCGGGCGATATTCACAATGATGTCCCACCGGCGGGAAATAGGCGAGGACGTGTTTTACGACGCTGTCCGCGTGATGCTGCACGGCGTAGTCCGTCAATTGTTTGAAGGAGAAACGGTATGATACAGGTACAGGATTTAGCGTTCAGCTACACCAAACGGCCGTTCATCACGGGCATGAATTTTGATGTCAAAAACGGCGAGATATTCGGCTTTTTAGGCCCGTCTGGCGCGGGCAAGAGCACGCTGCAGAAAATATTGACCGGCCTTCTGACCACGTATGCGGGCAGCGCCGTCGTAAACGGCGTCGAGGTCAGGCGGCATGACAACGCCTTTTACGAGCATATCGGCGTGGATTTTGAATTCCCCAGCCTGTATGAAAAGCTGACCGGCAGGGAAAACCTGCGTTTTTTCGCATCCCTTTATAAACGGCGTCAGCCCATCGATCCGCTGCTGGAGAGCGTCGGGCTACTGCAGGATGCGGATAAAAAGGTCGCGGATTATTCCAAGGGCATGAAATCCCGGCTGAATTTTATTAAGGCGCTGCTGCACGACCCGGAACTGCTGTTTCTCGACGAGCCGACTTCGGGGCTGGACCCTTCCAACGCGCGGCTCATGAAGGATATCATACTGGGGGAAAAAGCAAAAGGAAAAACCATACTGCTGACCACGCATAATATGTACGACGCGACTGAGCTTTGCGACCGCGTGGCTTTTATTGTGGACGGCGGGCTGCGCGCGCTGGATACGCCGAAGAATCTGATTATGTCGCGGGGGGCTTCCACGCTCCGGTATACGTATGCGCGGGGCGGCCGGGAGGAGCAGACGGAAATCCCCCTGCGCTCCACTGGCGGGGATGAGGTATTGCAGCGGCTTATCCGTGAAAACAGGCTGCTGTCCATACACAGCAGCGAACCCACGCTCAACGATATTTTCATGGAACTGACGGGGAGGCGGCTGCAATGAGAATGACGGCGCTTATTCGCGGGGATATCCGGTTCCAGTTCAAGTACGGGTTTTATTTCCTGTATCTTGTATTCTCGGTGCTGTATATCAGCCTGCTGTCCGCTCTGCCCATTGCGTGGAAGGCGCAGGCCGCCGTGCTCATGATATTCACGGACCCGGCAGCCATGGGCCTGTTCTTTATGGGCGCCATCGTGCTGTTCGAAAAAAGCGAGCAGGTCTTGAACAGCATCGCCATATCGCCAGTCAAACCCATCGAATATGTGATTTCCAAGCTGGTCACCATCGCGGTGATCTCCACGGGCGTAGCGCTGCTGATCGGGGCGGGCGGCGGCGTAATCGGCAATCCGCTGTATTTCGTGCCGGGCGTATTCTTAGGCTCCTGCCTGTTTTCCGCCGTGGGGCTGATGGTTGCTGCAAATATCGCGTCTTTGAACCAGTTCATTGTGGCGACAATCCCCGCCGAGCTGCTCATCAACATTCCCGCCTTCGCGTGGATGTTTGGCTGGAAACCGGGCATATTGCTGCTGCATCCGGGTGTATGCATCATAGAACTTTGCGATAACGGCGCACATGCGCTGCCCGCTCTCGCGATTTTGATCGTATGGACCGCGCTCATTACGCTCGCCGCCGAGAGGGTGGTGCGGAATAGCCTGCGTTCGCTGGGGGGTGTCAAACTGTGAAGCCGCTGTTTCGCTCGTTTTCCATGTTCGTGAGGCAGATATTCAGGGACAGCATGCTGATTGCCATATGCTTTGCGTGCCTGCTGACCGCGCTGTTTGTACGGTATGGCGTCCCCGCGCTGGAGGGCGTGCTTTGCGCCTATTTTCAGAGGGACGTCATACTGCTGCCGTATTATCTGCTGTTTGATCTGCTGCTGATACTCGTGACGCCTTATATGCTGTGTTTTGCCTCGGCAATGATGATGCTGACGGAATATGATGAAAATCTCTCGGGGTATCTGGCGGTGACGCCCGTGGGCAAGGGCGGCTATATCCTATCAAGGCTGGTGTTTCCGGCTGTGATCGCTTTTGTGGTTTCCATCGCGCTGATGCGATGGTTTTCGCTGACCGAATGGCCGGTCGCCATGCTGCTCTCCGCCTGCCTTCTTGCGGACATAGCGAGCGTTGCCGTTGCGCTGCTGCTGTTCGCGTTCTCCCACAACAGGGTGGAGGGGGTGGCCATGGGCAAGCTTTCGGGTCTTCTGATGATGGGGCTGTTCGTACCCTTCTTTCTTTCTTCGGACGTGCAGTATCTGTTTGCGCTGCTGCCGTCCTTCTGGCTCTCGAAACTGTGTATTACGCGGCATATGGCGCTAATGCTTCCGGCGCTGCTGTCGTCCGCGTTATGGGTGCTGATGCTTTACAGACGATTTGAGAGAAAAATTGCGTAAGATTTGAAAGAGCGCAACAGCCAGGGTATTGGCCCTGGCTGTTGCGTTTGTATAATGGCTATCCGGAATGATTTACTGCGCCGTGGAATACCGGTAAACGCCGCCGCAGCCACGGCCGCCCGCGCCGTTTCCGTTCATGCGGCCGAACCCTGCGCCCATGCCGAAACCGCAACCGCCGTTACCGAAACCGGCCCGGCCTGCGCCGCCGTTACCCGTACCGTCGCAGTTCGCCTGATTGGCTTCGATGGCCGCGAGTATCGCGTCCGCTTGTTCCTGCGTCATGGTGCCTTCGGCAACCCGCTGTTCGAGATATTCCTTCTTCTCTTCCAGTATCTCTGAATGGAATTTGTCGAGGACTCCATAGTCGCTGGCAAGCGCGCCATAGGTCTGTTCCGTTTCGTTGCGTTCCGCGATTACGGTTTCCACCGGTTTGCCGGTGATGCCGGCGAGTATCTCGGCGGGGGTAAGGGTTTTCGTTACCGCCAGCGCGGTGAGAGCTGTTGCGCCCATAGCGAGCACGACGGCTCCGGTTACAAGTACTCTTTTCATGCTTTTCATGTTGATGATCTCCTTTCCGTTCTATCTGATCATGGTCTGCCATGGATTACCATGCCCTGCCTTTGGCCAGCGCGAAATGTCTGGCTCTTTATGGCTGTAGTATGAAGCCTGGCTGTGTCGAAACTGTGTTTTTTCATCTGCGAATAGTTGACTTTTACGGACCTGTGCTGTAACCGAAACATCCTCAGCCGGAAATGGCAAAAGTGTGTTATTTCTTTGCTGAATCCGTGTTATTTGGGGCGAAGAGATATGCAGGGAGCCCGTTTTTGTTATAATCTTTGTAGAGGCAGGTTTGGAGGGATTTTATGGCGACTGTGCTGATTGCAGACGACAATAAACAGATCGTTTCCGTGCTGATGGAATATGCGAAAAAGGAAGGGCATGCGACCCACGCGGCATTCGATGGGCAGCAGGCGCTGGAGCTCTTCCATAAAATGAAACCCGATGTGGTTCTTTTGGATGTGATGATGCCAAAGGTGGACGGGTTTGAGGTTTGCCGGGAAATCCGGAAAACCTCCGATACGCCCGTCATCATGATCACGGCGCGGGGCGAGGATTTTGAAAGAATAATGGGGCTGGATATCGGCGCGGACGATTATATCATAAAGCCGTTTTCGCCCGGCGAGGTCATGGCGCGCATACGCGCCGTGTTGCGCAGAATAAGCCGCGAGGATACGAAGAAAGCGCAAATCATGGAGTTTGACAATCTGGCCGTCAATCTGGACGAGTATGCGGTTGCCATCGGCGGCAACAAAGTCATGCTCACCAAAAAGGAGACCGAGATATTGTGGACTCTCGCCACCAACAAAAATAAGGTGTTTTCGCGGGACAATCTGTTAAGCAGCCTGTGGGGATACGAGTATTACGGCGATACCCGTACGGTGGATTCCCACATCAAACGCCTGCGGGCAAAACTGGACAACTACCCCCATGCGAATTGGGACGTAAAGACCATATGGGGCGTTGGCTATAAATTTGAGGTGAACGATGATGAGCAGGATCGCCCGTAAGCTTACCTATTATTTCGCCGCGGCCCTGTTGTTGTTTTCCGGGGTGATCGGCGTCCTATTCATCACGCTGTTCCGCGCGCAAACGATACGGCAGCATAAAAACGAGCTGGAGGCGCGCGCAGTCTCCATAGCGGGAGCTCTTTCCGACTATATGGGCAGCGAGAAGACCGGCGGCAGGGGCATGATGGGCGGCGGCATGATGGGCGGCTACGGCGCGTATCTGCGGTTTATCGACGATATCGCGATGGCCGACGTCTGGATTGTGGACGAGCAGCTCAATTTGATCAACAGCGGCATGGCGGGTCAGACCTATAATTATGCGGATCTTCCAGAGAACGCGGAACAGGTCGTAAAAGAGGTGTTTGACGGTAAAACCACGTTCAGCGAAGGCTTCAGCGGCCTTTTGAACGCCCCGACGCTGACTGTCGGCACGCCCATCGAAATAGACGGCCGGATCATTGGCGCTGTGCTTCTGCACGCTCCGGTGGAGGGTATGGATGAGGCGGCGGCGCAGGGCGTCCGCATACTGGCGGTCAGCATACTGGCGGCGCTGGTTCTCTCGGCGGTATTATCCATATTCCTTGCCTTCATGTTTACAAAGCCGCTGAACAAAATGAAGAGCTCCGCGCTTTTGCTTGCGGAGGGCGACTATGCCGTCAAAACCGGCGTATCCCAAAAGGATGAGATCGGGGAGCTTGCCGGCGCGATCGATATGTTAAGCGAAAGGCTGCAGGCGGCCAAAGCGCAAAGCGATCAGACGGAGAAGCTGCGCCGGGACTTTGTGGCGAATATCTCGCACGAGCTCAGAACGCCCGTCACCGTAATCCGCGGTTCTCTGGAGGCGCTGTGCGACGGCGTGGTCACAAAACCCGATCAGGTAGAGGAGTATCACAGGCAGATGCTGAAGGAGACCGTATCCCTGCAGCGGCTCGTCAGTGATCTGCTGGATTTGTCAAAGCTCCAAAACCCGGAATTTAAAATGGAGATGCAGGAGGCCGATGTTTGCGATATCCTTCACGATGTTATACGGAGCGCGGCACAGATGGCGAAGGACAAGGGGGTTGAAATACAATGGGAGACGGACGTATCCTCCCTCATCATACGGGGCGATTACGGCCGGCTGCGCCAAATGCTGCTGATCGTACTGGACAACGCCGTGAAGTTTTCGCATACGGGCGGCGTCGTGCGTGTCCGGCTCGAAGACAGGACGGTGTCCATAATCGATCAGGGCTTGGGGATACCGGAAGAGGATTTGCCGCATGTATTCGATAGATTTTACAAAGTGAAATCGGAAAGTAATGAAAATGGCTCGGGGCTTGGCCTTGCGATCGCGAAGGGAATTGCGGATAGGCATGGTATCCGCGTATCGGTAATCAGCCGGGAGCGGGAAGGGACCCGGTTTGAGTTCCGTTTTTAGGCAGCAAATATGATTCGGCTTACTGGTGTTATATCGACACTTCCTGTATTACTGCCTCAGGGCTTCCTGAAAGTGTTCATTTTTACTTATGCGCATCATAAGAATCAACAGACGCGCAAAAGGAAGTGAACGTCTTGAAGGAATATATCGTGCAACCCGGCGATACGCTGCAATCCATTGCGAGGATGTTTGATGTGCCCACCGGACGTTTGCTCTCCATCAACCCGGAGTTGGAGGAGACGGGCACCCTGTATGTGGGACAGATACTGCAGGTTCCGGAAAACGGGCAGGTCCGCCGCATGATCGAAGTCAATGCGTATTCGTTTCCGATTTATGATCCGCTCCAATGGAGCTCCGTATTCCCTTTCCTGACGTATCTGAGCATATTTGGCCATGAGATTCGTCCGGGCGGCGCGCTGATTATTCCCGACAGCGAACCCTTGATACTGGCGGCGCGGCAAGCCGATGTTGCGCCGCTGATGGTGGTGACCAATACAGTCGACGGCGTTTATTCCGGAGAGTTGCTGCATGGCATATTTTCCGATAAGCAGGCGCAGCTAACGCTGATCGAGCGCAGCGTGGAAGTCGCGCAGGAATATGGATATTTTGGCGTCAATTTTGGGTTCGAGTACGTATTGCAGGAGGATTATGAGGCCTACGCCTCCTTCCTGCATTTGGCCGCCAACCGTTTACATTCGGCAGGACTGATCATCCTCGCCTCCATCCGGCTGGTCGTGGTATTGAATAACCAAACGGCGCCCCTAACGGAACATCTGCAGTTATACAACCACATACTTGACCGCTTAATCATTACGCCGGGGGATTTCGTCTGCTTGGAAGGGCTGACTCCCATCGACGTAGTGCAGCAGGGTCTGGATTTTGTTGTCCAGTATATTTCCGGACCTAAAATATTACTGGGTGCGCCCAACTGCTGTTATGAGTGGCAAGCGCCGTATCGGCCCGGACAGGAATACCAGGTACTTTCTCCCAACCAGGCGGACGCGATCGTTCGTAGCGCCGGCGTATTTCCCGGAACCGATCCATACACGCAAATGGCGGTTTTTGAAATAGGGGAAGACGGCACGCAACGCGTCATTCTGTGTAATTCCCAAAACAGCTTGCTTGTGCTGGAATTGGTGACCACTTATAATGTGGGCGGCATCAGCCTGCGTACATTACAGCTGTTCAATTTTGCAAGTTATCAGGATATAGCGATACAGTACAATATACGCAAAGTACTGTCTTGAGCAGCGTCAGGGCAGGTGTTTCAGCGCGTGACGGAGGGTAGATTGCCGAGGTTGTTCTCCTCGCTGTCGTCAGGAAGGGACTTCAGGTATTCGCGTCCGTTGCGGGTGGCTATTCCGACCCCCCTGATGCCGCCCTGCCGGGCCAGCGCCACACCTTCCTCCTTGCCCACTGTGCGGCCGTCCGATAACTGATAGCCTGCAATGCGGCCGTTTTCCCTGACCAGCGCGACGATATGGGCCGCGTCTGCATTTGGCTGCGGTATATCCTTCATGGCCATCATGGGCAGTTTTGACAAGTCAGTGCTTTGCATATGGTTCCTCCAGAATCGGTTTTTCGTGAAATTAGTTTCCCAAGAAAGCATAAAAGCATTCCCCCGCTGATAGCGGGGGAATGCGCAGCGTATCGACAAACCCTCCCCGGGGGTGTGGGGGAGTAGCATACCCCCACATTTAATCCGATTTGACGACATGTGCGTCAAATCGGTGGAAAAAATGCCGCCAATGAGCGGCATTTTAACCCACAGAAGACCCATCGACAAAGCCCGCAGGACTTTGCCGATGGCCTGGGCATTCCCCCGCCGATAGCGGGGGAATGCGCTGCGTTCTGCTATTGAGGTCAGGAATCATTTGTTATCCGCATTGTGTTCAGACATATGCTCCAATATTTTTTCCTTGGCCAGTTCCAGATGCGTCCGGCAGATGCGGTCCGCCTGCATAACGTCCCCCGCTAAAATAAGATTTATGATATCCGAATGCTCTTTGATGGACTCGTCAAATCTCTGCTTGCCGGTGAGTGAATAAATGCGAAATTGCTTAACCATGGAATGCACTTTTTCATAAGTGGATTCGACAAGCGCGTTGCCGCTCAGGCCGATGATCGCATTGTGCAGGTCGGTATCGATCTCGATATACAGAGGAAGATTATCTTCCTCGTATGCGCGTTTGAGCTGCAGCATACAGTCCGACAACAGGCTCCTCTTTTCTTCGGTCAGGTTTTGTGGGGATTTTTGAATGGCGTAGGATTCGAGCATCAGGCGCAGATCGAATATATCCTCCATATCTTTGGGGGTGTATTCCTTTACGAATACGCCTTTATTGGGAACGTCCACTACCAGCCCGTCCCCGGCGAGCTTGCGCAGCGCCTCGCGCACGGGGGAGCGGCTGACCTTCATGATGTTCGCAAGCTCATTTTCCTGCAGCCATTCGCCGGGCCGGTAATGCCCGCTACAGATCTGCTCCTTTATAATCTGGTATACCTGTTGCTTGATCGTATTTGCTATGGGGCGCGAAGGGGCCGGCATATAAGCAGTTACCTCCCAAATGCACGGACTAATCAGGCGTTTTTGCTCCCGTGCAGTCCTATGCGAGTATGCTTCGAATGTATTATATAATCAGGGCTCCGGTTAAGTCAATGCGATACTGCGCGGTGTGCGGCTGTTTGCTTGCACCAGGTATGGCGAAAACTGGCATCGCGTAAGCAATGCCAGTTTTCGCAATGGGGAAATGAAACATCCACCGTTAATTAGAAGAATATGGCATTCACGACGATCAGTATGATGGAACCGACGATAGGCACCGCAATCGTACCCATTGACCATGATTTCAGGGAGGTTTTAACAGGGAAGCCGCTGAACCTTGTAACAACCCAGAAATAAGAGTCGTTGAGGTAGGACGGGCACATGGCCGTCGTGCACAACGCGAGGCCCGCGATCACGGGATTAATGCCCAGCGCAGGAAGCATGGGCGCCAATATGGCGGAACCGGTGATCATGGCGACGGTACCGGAGCCCTGCGGGAAACGGAGTATGGTACCGACCAGCAGGGGAACGAGAATGATGGGGAGGCTCATGGCAACGATGCTCTCCGCCATTATCGTGCCCGCGCCGGTCACTTTGATGACGTTGCCGAGTGAACCGCCGGCCGCCGTGACAAACGCGATCAGGCCTGCGTCCGCAAGCGCCGATTCCGTTACGCCGATGCACTCGTCTTTGGGCAGCTTCCGTGAAAGCAGGTAAATGGACATCAGTACGGATATGAAAATGGCGGTAACCGGCGTACCGATGAGGTCAAATATATACGCGCCGGCTCCCGTAACGCCGGAAATATCGGCTATCGTGTTTGAGAGTATCAGGATGACTGGGACGAGCAGCGTGGCGAAGGAGATTCCCGTCGGGGGAAGCGTATCGTCCTTAAGCATTTCTTTAAAGTCTTCGCTGGTGAGCTCAAGGCCGTTTGCCTGTTTTGCTTCTATTTTTGCGAGTACCGCCCTTTGCTCGGGGGACAGCTTTTTCAGATCTTCTTCGTCCCGGCCGGGAATGATGGGTTCGAACTTCTTGGATATCCAGCGGAAAAAGAACACCGCGAATATGAACAGGGGCACCGACAGAGCCAAACCGGCCATTATGAACATGCCGATGTCAATGCCAAAAGTACTCGCTACGGCAAGAGGGCCGGGCGTAGGCGGTACAAGGAAGTGGGTGATGTAAAGGCCCATACCCAGCATGCCGCCGATCAGAAGCATTGATTTTTTCGTAAGCCTGGAGAATTCCTTAGCCAGGGAAGAAAGGATAACAAAGCCGGAATCGCAGAAGACGGGAATGGAAACGAGGAAGCCTGTCAAGCCGAGAACGATATCGGCCTTTTTGATGCCGACGAGTTTAAGAATGGTAAGCGCCATCCTCTTGGCGGCGCCGCTCTTTTCCATAAACTTGCCCATGATGCAGCCTAAGCCGATGACGATGCCTATGCTGGTCATCGTGTTGCCGAAACCTTGCGTGACGGCGCCAATCGCGTCCGCGGCGCTCAGCCCCGAGAGAAGACCGATGGTGAGAGCGGAAAGCACAAGTGCCGGGAATGCCTGGATTTTTGTTTTAATGACAAGGACCAGAAGCAACGCAATACCAATTAATAAAGCCGGAACAGGACCCATTGAAATACCCCTCCTTCATAATTCTTGGCGCCTACCGGTATGTGATTGTACCCGTTTGTACAATGGGAAATGGTAACGATTGCTCAGATGACCGGCCCAATCGTATATATATCGATTGAACCATAGTACCCCAGGGTTTCGTTCTTAGTCGTTTCACCCGACAGAACGCGCAACAGATACGAAAATGCCTCCTCTCCGACTTGGTCTATGGATTTTTCCCCTTTAACAATCAAACCCGCGTTAATGTCCATGTCGTGTATCATGCGGTCGTATGTATTGGGATTACCGCAGACTTTTATAACGGGCATCGTCGGGAAGCCCTGCGGGGCACCTCTTCCTGTTGAAAAGAGCATGCATTGCGCACCGGTGCACGCCATGCCGGTCAGAATTTCAGGCTCGCGCCCCGGCGTATCCTTGATCCAGAGTCCCTTCTGATCGGTTACCATTTGAGGATATTCCAGAATACCTTCGATTGCCCGGGTGCCGGACTTTACGATCGCGCCGAGGGACTTTTCCTCGATAGAGCTCAGGCCGCCCGCGATATTGCCCGGGGTGGGCTGTCCCCGGCGCATATCGCAGCCCAGCGATCTGGCGCGGGTTTCCATTCTATCCACGATATCCAGTATCTTCTGGGCGACCTCGGGGGTACGGGCGCGCTTGGCCAGGATATGCTCCGCGCCGATAAACTCCGTGGTTTCACCGAACACCACGGTGCCGCCCAGATCGACGACCTTATCGGCGACGTAACCGATCACGCAGTTGGACGCCATGCCGGAGGTCGCGTCGGATGCGCCGCATTTGATGGACATGACGAGGTTGCTGATATCCGCGGGCTCCCGTTGTAAGCCGGCAATGCGCATGGACAGGCTTTGCGCCGCGTCAATCCCGGCCGCTATAGCGCGGCTGGTGCCCCCCAGTTCCTGAATTCGGATGATTTCGACGGGCTTGCCGGTTTTTGTGATTTCCGCGACCAGCCGTTCATGGTCCGTACCTTCGCAGCCCAGGCTGACGATCAGGGCGGCGCCCACGTTGGGGCTGCAGCCCAACCCGATCAATGTTTCGGTAACGCGATCCAGGTCGGGAGGGAGCTGGCAACAGCCCTGATGGTGGAAATACCCCACCGTATTTTTCGTATGCGCCATCACAGCCTGCGCGACGTCGTTTGCGCAGACGACGGAGGGGATGATCGCAACGTGATTTCGTGATCCGACACGACCGTCCGGCCGCTTATATCCCATAAATTCCATCGTTATTCACCCGTTCTCTCGTTTTTAGGGAGATCGCCCCGTCCGCGCATGCTGTCCAGGTTGTGGACATGGACATAATCGCCTTTTTTGATGTCCCTGGTGGCCGCGCCTATTTCCTCACCGTACTTGAATATCCGCTCGCCTGTCGCTGTATCCGCAACCGCAATTTTATGGCCGTAGGGAATATCGGCGGACGCCGTTATGATTTCGCTGTGACCTTTTTTATCCCGGACCTCTACCGCGGTATGCGCTGCGACCGTGGAAAAAATCGTTGCGACATTGTCTCTGTCGCTGACTTTCAGCGCCAAACTAAGCTCCATTATGCAATCCTCCGGCGGTGTGATGATATGTATTGAACAAATTAATGTACGGCAATAACGGCTACGCCGTCGGGAATGACGACTACGCCGGCGTCCCTGCCTTTTATGCCGTAAGCGATCTCCAAAGCCTCGTCGGGGCTGGAAGCGGGTATCATGTTGGCTTTTCGGACGACGTCGTGGTCCAGATAGGTCGTGACCAGTATGATGGTATGTTTTTTCAGTATGCGGC